>JBKJSJ010000330.1:0-6907 GCA_046595965.1 Ferruginibacter sp. | reverse complement strand
GCAATTTGTGCATACTCCAAAAACTTTTCGCTGGGTTTGCGGCCGGTAATCATTTCGCCTAAGGTAAATAACACATGACCGCCATCTAAAGCAGGAATAGGAAGCAGGTTCATAAATGCAAGTACAATGGAAAAGAATGCAGTGATGGTCCAGAAATGTTCCCAATCCCATCCATTGCCGCTGAACACAGAGCCCATGGCTTTAAAACCGCCAATCCCTTTATAGGCTTCGGTTTTGGGAGAGAGTATTTTTTTAAACTGATCAATATAATCCATTAGCTCTTCTCCGGCTTTTCTTACACCTGCAGGTAAGGCAGCAAAAAATCCGTATTTTTTTACGTTGTATTTGTATATACCCAGGCTATCGTATTGGGCAGAAGTAGCCGGCGTCATAAAACCTATTTTGCCATTGGCCATTAACGTGGTATTAAGCACAACTATACTGTCATTTCGTTTAACCGTTAACGATACCTGGTCGTTTTCTTTTTTCTGGCTCATGAAGCTAGTGAACTCATCATAAAATTCAGTAGAAGCGCTGTCCACTTTTATAATCTGGTCGCCGCTTAAAAGACCCGCTTTTTTGGCACTGCCACTATCTGCTACTTCCATAACTATTACAGGAACTCTTGGACTAATTAAAGGACCGTCTGAATTTTTTTTCTTTTCTACCAGTTTGCCAATTAAATTTACCGGCATTGCAAGATTCATTGGCTGGCCATCCCTGATAATGCTTACAGAACTATCCACCACAATTAATTTCTTTAAAAATTTGGTGTAGTCTTCTACTTTTTTTCCATCAATAGCTACAATTTTATCGCCGCTTTTAAAACCAAGGTCTGCAAAAATGGGATCATAAAATGCAATCCCATATTTAAGAGAATCGGCAGGTACTTTCTTTTCTCCCCACACCATGAGTATGCCTGCATAAATAACAAAAGCCAGTAAAATATTTACAGTAACACCACCCAGCATAATTATTAAACGCTGCCAGGCCGGCTTGCTCCTGAACTCATAGGGCTGAGGAGGCAATTTAAGGGCATCCTTATCCATGCTTTCATCTACCATGCCGGATATCTTTACATATCCACCAAGGGGCAACCAGCCCACCCCATATTCTGTTTCTCCTATTTTCTTTTTAAACAAAGAAAACCAGGGATCAAAAAACAAATAAAATTTTTCTACCCTGCACTTAAACCATTTGGCAGTAATGTAGTGGCCAAATTCGTGTAATATCACTAGTATGGAAAGAGATAATAATAGCTGGGCAGCTTTTAATCCTACGCTTCCCCAATCAATTGCTAATAATGTAAAATTCATATTTAAGGATCCGTTTGTAACGGAGATTTGTTTTAATAATTAAATAAAGTTTCTTTGGGATGGAGCCTGATGAAAAATGGTATGCAGCAGAAGTGAGTGACACAACGATGATGACCAGAGAAACAAAAGTGCGAACCCAAAAAATTTATAATTTCATAATAGAAGCGGCGAAGTTACGTGCCTCACCATCGCTGTCAAAATATTCCTCCAGCGTAGGTTCTTTAATAAAGTTAATTTTTTCCATCGTTTTTTCTACCACTGCGGTAATGTCTAAAAACCCGATACGGTTTTTTAAAAATGCCCATACGGCTATTTCATTGGCGGCATTGAGTACACAGGGCATATTGCCTCCGGTTTTAAGTGCTTCTATGGCCAGGCCAAGATTGCGGAAGGTTTTATAATCGGGCTCTTCGAAACTGAGGGATGGATATTTCTTAAAATTCAACCGCGGCAGCTCATTTTTTATTCGGCTGGGAAAGCCCATTGCATATTGGATGGGCAGCTTCATATCGGGCAATCCCATTTGTGCTTTTATACTGCCATCTTCAAATTGCACCATGCTGTGAACAATGCTTTGGGGATGAATAACAACTTCTATCTGTTCGGGCCGAAGGTTGAACAACCATTTGGCCTCTATCATCTCCAGCCCTTTATTCATAAGGGTTGCAGAGTCTATACTTATTTTGGCACCCATGCTCCAGTTAGGATGCTGCAAGGCATGATCTCTTTTTACATTTACCAAAAAGTTGGGCTTTTTGCCCAGGAAGGGGCCACCGCTGGCGGTAAGAATAATTTTTTCTATGGGGTTTCTTGCCTCCCCTACCAGGCATTGAAAAATAGCAGAATGCTCACTGTCTACCGGTATAATAGGTGCCCTGTTTTCCACGGCAGTTTTCATTACAATATCACCCGCTACCACCAAAGTTTCTTTATTGGCCAGTGCTACAATCTTTCCTTTAGAAACTGCTTTGAGCGTAGGCTTTAGACCTGCAAAACCTACAATGCCGGCCATCATCACATCGTAGGTATCAAAATTGGCCACTTCTTCCAGGGCTGTTTCGCCTGCAAAAACTTTTATATCTGTAGCTGCAAGTGCTTCTTTTACTTTTGCATATTTACCCTCATCTCCTATTACTACTGCATTGGGAAGAAATTCTAAAGCCTGTTTTATAAGTAACTCATCGTTGGTTTGTGCAGTTAAAATTTCTACTTCAAACCAATTAGAATGGGAGCGAATAACTTCCAGCGACTGAGTGCCTATAGAACCTGTAGAACCAAATAAAGCAATCCGTTTTTTCTGACCCACTTCGGTCATATTATTTATTTTAAATTAATAAATTTTATATACGAGGGGCAATTTACAGTAATAAATTGTTTAATGCTTTTTTAGCTTTCTCAAAATTAAACTGAGCAACGGTCTCCTTCATCATATCCGCTATTTCGGCATTTTGCAAATTATTGATACTTCCCTCGTGGGTATGGTTTACGCTGCTGTTGTAATTAAAATTATTTTGCTCTATATCCATTCCAATTTTTTTATAGGCATCCCGAAAAGGCACTCCCTGCAAGACCAGTTTATTTACTTCTTCTACACTAAAGAGATATTTGTATTTTTCATCGGCTAAAATATTTTCCTTTACTTTAATATTGCTAAGCATGAGCGAAGCCATATCAATACAATTGTGCAGGATACCGAATGCAGGAAAAAGATTTTCCTTGAGCAACTGCAGGTCCCGGTGATACCCGCTGGGAAGATTCGTTGTCATCATCATAATTTCATTGGGCAATGCTTTAATGCGGTTGCAGTAGGAACGGATGAGCTCAAACACATCGGGATTTTTTTTGTGCGGCATTATGCTGCTGCCGGTTGTAAGCGCTGCAGGAAAAGCAATAAAATCAAAATTCTGGTTCAGGTACAGGCATGCATCCATACTCATTTTAGCCAATGTATCAGCAACATTGGCCAGGGCCTGTGCTGTAATGCGCTCTGCCTTGCCACGCCCCATTTGTGCATACACAACATTGTAATTTAAACGATCAAAACCCAGTAATGCTGTAGAGAGTGTGCGGTTGATAGGAAAAGAAGAACCATACCCGGCTGCACTGCCCAATGGATTTTTATTTACCACTTTGTAAGCCGCACGCAGGGTTTCCACATCATCCACCAGGCTTTCGGCATAAGCACCAAACCATAAGCCAAAAGAAGAAGGCATGGCTATTTGTAAATGAGTATAGCCGGGCAAAAGATACTCTTTATATTGCTCACTTTTTTGTTGCAGCAAGGCAAAAAAGTTTTCTATGCTATGCACCAGTTCCTCTATTTCGTTTCGCAAAAATAATTTTACATCTACCAGCACCTGGTCATTTCTGCTGCGGGCTGAATGTATTTTTTTGCCCACATCACCAAGCCTATCCGTTAATAAAAATTCTATTTGTGAGTGTACATCCTCAATACCATTATTAATTTTGAATGTGGAATTTATAATGTCTTTATAGATGAGTTGCAGTTCAGTGCAAAGCATCGCATTCTCTTCTGCTGTGAGCAAACCTACGCTGGCAAGCATTTTAGCATGCGCTATATTTCCCAGCACATCATAAGGTGCCAGCATCAGATCAAAATCTTTATCGTTACCAACAGTGAAATTTTCTACTGCTTTGTTTGTGTCGGTATCTTTTTGCCAAAGCTTCATAAGAAAGTTATTTTTAATTTATAAATGGATAATTAAAAGTTGATTCTAAAAGCTGCACATAAAAATGCACCGCTTCCCCTACCCACCTCAACTCTATAAATTCATCTGCACTATGGCTCTGCCCGCTAAAGCCAGGGCCGCATTTGAGCGATGGCAAAGGGATCAATGCCTGGTCTGATGCAGTGGGAGAGCCATAAGTTTTTTTCCCTAATGCAATTCCTGCTTTTACTACGGGATGATTTATATCTATGGATGAAGACCGCAGGCGTGTACTCCTGGGCGTTACTTCTACTTCTACATTATTTTTAATGCTTTCAATTATTTCTTCATGGGTATATAAATCCGTTACTCTTACATCTACCACAAAACTACATTGTGGCGGCACTACATTGTGTGCTTTGTTTTGGGTGACTATGGAAGTTACCGTCATTTTTATTTGTCCCAGCAGGGGCGAAACATTTTTAAATGTATAATTTTTAAACCATTCAATAGCTTGCATGGCTTTATAGATAGCATTCTCTCCTTCATCTCTTGCTGCATGCCCTGCTTTTCCCTGCGCCACACAATCCAGTACCAGTAAGCCTTTTTCGGCAATGGCCAGTTCCAATTGGGTGGGTTCTCCTACTATAGCAAAACTATGGGGGTTATTAAAACAGGCAGAAAAAATTTTATCTTCAAACAGTTTTTCAATCCCATCAAATCCGCTGATTTCTTCTTCGGCACTTGCTGCAAAAACAATATTGTAAGGAAGGTACTCTGCATTATAAAAATAAATAAATGCTGCCATCAGGCTTACCAAAGCTGCGCCGGCATCGGTACTTCCCAGTCCAAATAATTTTCCTTCTTCTATAACTGCCTGCAATGGATCCCTGCTGTAAGCAGAATTTGCAGGCACCGTATCATGATGTGAGTTTAATAAAATGGTTGGCTTAGCGGCATCAAAATTTTTATTGCAAGCCCAGAGATTGTTCATCAAACGATGCACTTTTATTTCTTTATGCTGCAGAAAATTTTGAATATGGTCTGCTGTTTTATCTTCCTGTTTACTTAATGAAGGAATGGCAATTAATTGCTTCAATAAAACTATTGCATCCTGGGTTAATATATTTATGGTATTGTTATTCATGTAAAATGGAAGTGCCCGATTGTTGTGTTATCAATTGCGGCAGGTTATCTGCATGGCCAATACTTATCTGCTGCACACCGGCATCCAATGCTGCAAAAGCGTTTTGCAATTTTGGTATCATACCATCTGCAATAATATTTTTTTCTTTTAGTTGCACAAACAATCCGGCATTAATAGAGGGTATTACACTGTTGTCGTCTGATGCATCCATCAATACACCCGCTTTTTCAAAACAATAAACAAGTGAAACATTGTAATGGCTGCTCATCGCTTTGGCTATTTCCTGTGCAATGGTATCGGCATTGGTATTTAAAAGCAACCCATTTTTATCATGTGTAATCGGGCAAAAAACCAATGTAATATTTTGCTGCAGTAATTGCTCAATTAAGATTGCATTTACTTCATCCACATCGCCGGCAAATCCATAATCAATAACCGGGTGAATTCTTTTATGGGCTTTAATCACATTACCATCTGCACCGCTTAATCCTATTGTATTGCAACCAATAGCCTGCAATTGTGCCACCACATTTTTATTGATGTAACCGGCATAAACCATCGTTACAACCTTGAGTGTTTCTGCATCGGTGATTCTTCTGCCCTCTATCATCTCCTGTTGAATGCCCAAGGCTTCTGCCACACGGGTAGCCATTTTGCCACCACCATGCACTAATATTTTATGTCCCTTTATTGCAGCAAAATCTTTTAAAAATAAATGTAATTTTATTTCATCATCTATAATATTTCCACCAATTTTTATGATAGATAAAGCCTCCCCCGGAGCTTCGTTCTTTCCTTTGCTGCAACCTCCCGCGGGAGAAAAGTTTGACTCGCTGTTCGTTGTGGTATTATCTATTGTATTCATTTAGTTTTTAAAATTGAACATTCTTTATTGAACATTTTAATAAATAAAATTCAAACATCAATAATTATTTTTGCCCCTGTAAAATTGTTGCTATCACCGCCTGCGCCGCCCAAACCCTGTTGCCAGCCTGCTGTGTTACCAGGCTGTTGGGGCCATCCAGCAATTCATCACTCAGTTCCACATTTCTCCTCACCGGAAGGCAATGCATTAAGTTGGCATGGTTGCTTACAGATAATTTTTCATTCGTCAGCATCCAGTTTTCATGCAGCAAAGGCATAGCAGCATAGTCATCAAAAGAACTCCAGTTTTTTACGTAAACAAAATCTGCATCTTTTAATGCTTCCTGCTGGTTGTGTATAATGGTAGCTCCCCTGGTAAATTGTTCATCCAACGAATAACCTTGTGGGTGAGTAATTACAAATTCAATTCCTTCTTCATTGTTTGCAATTAGATTGAGGTTCCATGCATTCATCCACTGTGCAAATGAATTAGCCACGCACTGCGGCAATGGTTTGATATGAGGAGCCCAACTTAAAACAATTTTTGGTTTTTTTTGATTGCCCATTGACCATTGACCATTGGCCATTAAAGTCTCTTGAATAGTAATGATATCTGTTAATGATTGCAATGGATGTAGTGTTGAACTCTCTAAACTCACCACTGGCACTCCTGCATATTTTATAAACTGATGAATGACGGATTCTGCATAATCTTCTTCCCTGTTTTGAAGTGAGGGAAATGTGCGGATGCATAAAATATCAAAGTAACTGCCCAGCACGGGCGCTGCATCTTTTATGTGCTCAACGGTATTGCCATTCATGATGGCTCCCTCTGCAAATTCCAAAGCCCATCCATCTTTATCTACATTAAACACAATACACTCCATACCCAGGTTGGCTGCTGCCACCTG
>JBKJSJ010000275.1:0-2689 GCA_046595965.1 Ferruginibacter sp. | reverse complement strand
ATCACGCAGGTAGGGTACAATTTTTATGGTTTCTTTTTTTATTTCTTCCAAAATGCGGGTATCGCTTAATATCATCTCTTAAGTGGTTTATTCGTTTATTTGTAAAAGTAATTTTTTCATATTTCACTTTTCATTTTTATCCTGCAATATGCCATTGGTTTATCAACAAAATATTAACCCTTTTACTAAACTGGGCGTTTGGCATATAAATGAAGATGAGTCTTTTTTTACACAGCGGGTGCCGCTGCAGAATAATATCAGCCATCCGCACAAACGCCTGCAGCACCTGGCAGGCCGCATTTTGCTGAGAGAATTGTTTGATGATTTTCCACTGGAGCTTATCCTCATAGCCGATACCAGAAAACCTTTCCTGGCAGATGAAGCCTTTCATTTTTCCATTTCGCATTGTGGCCATTATGCGGCTGCCATTGTAAGCAAACAAAACAGGGTAGGGGTTGATATAGAAATTCCTCATGATAAGATTTTACGTATCCGCCATAAATATTTATCCGTGCAAGAAATAAAAATGCTGCAACAGTTGCCACAAGATCCCATTCATTTGCTCACCATGGCATGGAGTGTAAAAGAAGCAATGTTTAAATGGTACGGTGCCGGCAACATTGATTTTATAGAACACCTGCAGATAAATGATTGCAGCATGAATGACAATCAATTCATGGCCCATTGCAGCTTTAAAAAAGGAGAACAGCAATCATTAAAAGCGCAGGGCATTTTTTTTAATGGCAATTGTTTAACCTGGGTGGTTACCTAAATTAAAATTTGTGCGGCAGGGTTTTGGTTTAGCAATGTTTTTAATGCACTGTAAAGCGGAGGATACTTTTGTAACATAGCCTGGGGATTTTCAAAAAATATCTCTATACTTTCTGCCCAGAATTCCTGAAAATTTTTAATGGCATAATCACTATAAAGACCACCTGCAGTTACCAATTCCTTCTCATAAATCTTATTGCCATCTGCCGTAAACTCATCAAAGTAATCCCTGAAACTTTTGTCAAAATTATTTTCGCATACAAAAGTTTGATAGTACAGAGCATGAGCCATTTCGTGCAGGCCTACATGTTGTCCATCAGCCGGATGCTCTATGCCTTGTAGTAAATGTTTCCAGGAAAGCCGGATACTGTGACCGGAAACATTCCCTTGTAAAAAACATAAAGCTGGTTGTGTACGTAAAAATTCTGCTGGGTAAATATGGATGTATTTAAAATGAGGCAGCAAGAAATTATCCAGGCCAAAACTGAGTTGCACCGAAGCTGCTGCAACCAGTATCGGCATTTCTTTAAAACCTTTTTCATCGTGGATAATAAATATTTTCTTACGGATAAATTCTTTTACCCTGGAAACAAATTTCTCTTTTGCAAATGGATTTAATGTATGGTAGTAAGTACAATATTTGTTTAATACCTGCTGATATTCCGGGATATTAAAAATAATATTTTTTCCATAATATTTAAGTGCATGGCTTTGTGGTGAGCCATTATAAGAAGTTTTTGTAATGATGTTTTCTTCTATAACGGGGCCTTCTGCTTTCACCTCTTTAATTGCCCTGTATAACACAAAAGCAAATATGGACAGAAAGATAAAAATTAATTCTGCTCCGGGTTTATAAGCTGCACCCGGGATATTATCATCGGCATTTGTTTCCTTTATGCCCGGATAGTAATTTTTTCCGGTTATTAAAGCATCCGCAGAATCATTATAATAAACGGTAACACTATCGGGGTTTTGTGGCATTTAAAATATATCAATATTCAATTTCGTTCACTATATCTCCTCCATCCAGCAAAGGAATATCACCCACCGATGCACCTGCAATTCCTTTTACAGAACCATACAGGCCACTGGTATTTATCAAAACTTTTTCTAATTGTTTTTCTCTTTCCTTCCACATTTTTTCCATCTGCATGCGCTCTTTGGTAATGCTGTTTCTCATAGCCATAAAACCTTCTGCAATAGATTCTACCTGGCCTTTAAATTCTACTCCGGTAAGATAGTTATATAAGAGTTGCATTTTATCTCCTTTGTTTTCTTCGCTTCTTTGTATTTCATATACTTTTAATACACTGTTGCGGATGATGGCTGCCACACTGGCCACTTCGGCAAAACTACAAAGCCATACACCGTCTTTTTCTCCAAAGCGTTCCATGTCTTTAGGAAATGTTTGCGTAACCAATATGGCCACATCGGCACCACGGCTGCGCATGTCTGCTTTTAATTTATCTATCCACTGGCTGCTCCAACCCTTGGTACGTTTGCTTTCATAAATTATTTTACCGCATTCTTTGCCGCTGTTGTTGCGTACAGTTTGAATACAATCTGCGCCTTCCACTCCCTTGCCTACTTCTTCAATAATGTCAAAAGGGAAATTTTCTTTCAAAATTTCTTCCAGCAATATCTCCTGGCTTTCGCCCTGGCGCTGCATAGAGCTTTGCTCTGCCTTGCGCCTCATTTCCTCTGCCAGCCTGCGTTGCTCTTCCAACTGCATCTGCATCTCCTTTATCTGCAATTGATGGGCAGTATCTTTTATAGAATTTTTTTCCTGTTCCTGCGTACGTATCTGATCGGAAATGGTAACTCTTTCTTGCTGTAATTTTTTCTGCAATGTGATTTCCAGTTCGGCTTCTTTATTTTTCAGTTGCTGTTCTTTCTGCAAAAATTCCAGTTCTTTTTT
>JBKJSJ010000263.1:0-4368 GCA_046595965.1 Ferruginibacter sp. | reverse complement strand
TCCTTTTGCTGATAATAAAATAAAAGGTACCTGGCAGGTTGCGACTGCATTTTTCATTTTGTTACACAACTCCAATCCGCTCATGTTGGGCATCATTACATCACAAATAACAATATCAGGTATTACCCTGCAATTAGTTCCAATGCCTTCAGGCCATCTTCTGCTTCATAAACAATGTAATTATCTTTTAAAATATCATTTAATAAAAAGCGGATGTGGGGATCATCTTCCACGATCAAAACATTTTTTTTATCCTGCCCCGATAAATGGTCCATAATGGCGTCTTTGTTATTTTCTATTGTAGATACCCTTTGTGAAACCTCATTGTATGAAGTGATAGACTGGTATAAATAAGATGGCTGATCATTAGTGACTGGTTGAATACTGCCTTCGTCTTCTAATGCAGGTGTGGTTAAAGGGAGATAAACATGAAAACTGATCCATCCATTTTTACTGTTTGCAGTTATCCTCCCGTTTAATAATATTACCAACTGCCTGGTAAAGGCCAGGCCAATGCCCGTTCCAAATTTATCAGCTCCTTGTATATTTTGTGTGGCAACATAAAATTTATCAAACAATTGATTCAATTGATCTGTAGATAAATGAATTCCGGAATTAGCCACTATTATTTCCAGCTCTTTACTGAGCTTATTTTCTTCAGCGGCAAAAATGATGCGTTCATTTTTATCTGAATATTTAAAAGCATTGGACAACAGGTTGAAAATTATTTTTTCTACTTTATCCTTATCTATCCATCCCAAAATTTCTGGAGTAATGTTGATCTCATAAATCATCTTCTTCTGTTCACTTAAAGCAGTAAAGGGTTCGGCCAGGTTGTTTAATAATTCAGCAATGTTTAAATAATTATATTGATTCTTAAAAAACCCGGCTTCTACTTTTCTAAATTCCATCAATTGATGAACGAGGTAGGTAAGCTTAGATGCCTGTTGGTGTATCAATGATAAAAAGTAGGGCTTTTCTTTGTTGGATTTGTTAGCAAGGCTCTTATCCATAAACCTTTCTGCAGAACCCATGATTAGCGTTAAAGGCGTTTGTAGTTCATGGGCAATATTGGTAAAAAACACCAACTTGTTCTGGTGTATTTCTTCTTCCTTTTCACGCAAAACATGCTCAACTGCCAACTGTTGTTTTATCTCCTGCTTATTTTTCCTATAGCTATATAAAACATATACCAATACAGATATTATACAGGCATATACCAGGAGTGCAAAGTATGTAAGCCAGAAATATTGTTTTACTTCAATAGTTATTAAAGACATTTCGGGAGTCCAAAGAGCTTCCCCATTGCTCCATTTTATTTTTAGTGTATAAGTTCCCGGTAAAATATTACTGTACATAATTTTACCATTGGTGCCTGTATAGTGCCATGTTTTATCATACCCGGCTAAATAATAGGCATACTCACATTTTTCTGCATTTAAAAAACTGATTGCTTTAATATCAAGTTCAAAAAAATTATCTTTTCTTCCTATAGCAAAATCAAGGACTTCGTTACTTCCTGGAGTCAATACCCTAAATCCATTTTCACCCAAATCTTTGCCACCTATTAATAATCCCGATAAAAGCAGGTTAGGCTGCCAGCCAGATTTACGGATGTTTTGAGGAAGAAAATGATTAAAGCCATAAGTGCCTCCAAAAAAAAGTTTCCCTGGCTCATCTTTCCATACAGCCCCATCACAAAACTCATTGCTTTGCAACCCGTCCGATTGCTGGTAATAGGAAACTTTTCCATCTGACTGGTTCACTTTTGCAAGTCCCTTATTGGTGCTCACCCAAATATGTCCTGTACTATCTTCTTCAATAGCATGAATAGTATTATTGGGCAATCCGTTGGCAGTAGTAAATTTTTTAAAAAGAGGTTCTTTCTTTGAAGCATCTGAACTGTTTATCCAGTTGAGACCATAACTGGTACCAACCCAAATCCTGTTGCGGGTATCTTTATAAAGCGATAGTACATCGTTGTTGGAAAGACTTCCCTGATAAGTAAATGCTTTAAATGTTTTAAACAACCGGGTAGTTTTATCTAAAAGACTTAAGCCACCATAACGGCAACCAATCCATAAAAGATTTTTATCCCCATCAGCAAGCGCATAAATAATATCATTTGCCGGACCGGTATTCTTATTATTATTGTAAATGAAACGTTCCAGGAAAGCAAGGGTAAGTTTACCCTTTCTATCCCTGTTTATTTTAAGGTGTATGAGGCCATAACCACTGGTACCTAACCACAATGAACTATCAGCATCCTGACTGATAGCATATACAGAACCAAATTCCGGATAAGCCGAATATCCCCCTATATCTGGCCATTTATTAAATCGTTTTGTTTTAAGATCGTAAACAGCAATTCCTTTTCCATCGGTACCAATATAAATTAAATCATCCCGCCCTTTTTTTAAAGCATACACAGAATTGTTATCCAGATCTTGCGGTGCCAAAAAGTTTTCTTTGTGGTAGGCTGCAATGGTATTGGACCAAAAATTTTGAATACTAATAATTCCACTTCCTTTAGTACCCACCCATAAATTCCCATTGGCTTCGCAAAATGCTCTTACCGATTTATTGTAAGGCATTCCATTATCGGAGGTGCTTACCGTACCAAAAGATTTTGTTTTTGGATAAACTTTTATAATACCGTTTCCATCTGTACCAACCCATAAAATATCTTCGCTGCCCAATGCCCAGGATGTAACCCTGATATCCTGCATTTGACTTGTCTCCTCTTTAAGAAACGAAGACATTTGAAAATTACTATCATAAACCTTGTATCCTTTGGAAGACCATGCAAGCAGGTAATGATCCTTATAGAAAATAAGTGAGGCAAGTGTATGCTTTAACTGCATAACCTTTTTCTCAATAAATGTGCCTCGTACAATATTAAATAATTCATCACTGGCAGTGGTATAAAAAAGCTGGTGGTTAACGTTAAAAAAGTTGATGATCGGTGAATTTCCGCCGTAAGTCTTTATTCTTTTAAACTTTTCTTTTTTACCTGAATAATGGTCTAATCCCCCATTGGCATTCAACATCCATAAATGGTTGGCTTCATCAAAAACAATTTTAATTATGGGTGAGTTTTGTTGAGGCAAATTGCAAACCCGGAAGGTATCTCCCTTTGTATCATACCAGCTCAATCCCGATTTCTGATTGAGGCAATAAACACGGCCGGCCGTATCGGCAGCAAGAAAATATTCCTGCTCACTCACCTTGCTTCGTTGGTATTTGTTATAAAAATAATTATAAAATTTACCTGTTTTTTTTTCATACCTGGATATTCCCTCAATAGTGGTTACCCAGATATTCCCCAATTTATCTTCTGTAATTTGCTGTATAACATTACTACCTATACTTTTAAAATCGTTTTCCTTGCTATAATTAAATACATGAAAATTATTTCCGTCATACATGTTCAGTCCATCCCAGGTTGCTATCCACAATAAATTGCTGGCATCTTTAAAGATATGATTGATGGAACTGTTGGAAAGGCCATTTCTGTTATCGTAGTGCTGGAGAAAAAAAGGCTCTGCAGGATCTGCAATAGCCTGCAGTCTTACAATTGTGAAAGTTAATAAAATATAAAACCGGTATTTGATCTTACTCATGAATAGTAATGTAATTTTATAAACACATTAAAATTTTAAGCTTGCAATACCTTTATCACATCCAATAAAATACTGAGCTATCTGAATGATTGATCAATTTAATAAAACAATATTTACGGGTAGGTAACAATAGATTTATTAAAAAAATTTGTTATAACAAGCTATACATTGTAAGATAAGTTAATTTATTAAAAGAGGGAAAACTAAGTGATGAAGTATACGTTATAACAATAAGCTATAAAACAAGCAGGCAAATAAGTGTTTCAAATATTTTTAGCCCATTAAATAAGCCAACCCTTCATTTACCGGCTCACATAAATCACTGACTTTTTTCTCCCGGCAAAGTTTTTCAAATAAATCTCTTACAGTTTTATAGTCATCATGTATAGGACAGGGGTGTGTAGCTGAACATTTACTTAAACCAAGGCCACATTGTTTAAATACTTCTTTACCATCTATGGCTTCTATAATAAAAAGGATAGGTTTATTTTTTTGTTTAAGGTTTATAAAAAATCCTCCGGTAGGTCCTTTGAAACTATTAATGATATCCTCTTTAACCAATGTCTGAAGTATCTTACCTACAGTATGTTCACTGGCGTCTATAAATTCAGCAATTTCTTTAATTCCGGTTTTTTCTCCGGAGTCAAATTTTGAAGCAAGGTATATAACAGCCTTAATGGCCGTTTTGCAGGTAAGGCTCAGCATAATTATTTGTTTAAAAATAGTTGTCCCTCTTCTGAAATCA
>JBKJSJ010000197.1:0-5827 GCA_046595965.1 Ferruginibacter sp. | reverse complement strand
ATTATTGCTGCTGATAAAAAAACTTAATGCAGCCCAAAAAAGAAAAATAGCTGCAAAGCCGCAGAGAAAGGCTGCTGCAGGTTTCTGCGGTATAAATGCAACCACTACAAATGCAATGAGGGCAATACTCCACCATGGAAAATACAGGCAGGCAACAAAACTTAAAACTGCAATCAATAAAAGAGAGATGAAGAATTTCATGGTTTATAAAGTTTCAAATGTTTTTTTAATTGTTTCAAAAGTTTAAGAGGTTTCAAAGGTTTAAGAAGTTCAAAGGTTCAATAGGTTCAACGGTTTTTAAGTTTGCCGTTTTATTAGTTTCTTCAAAGCTTTCATTTTTCACCATTTCCCTCCTAGAAAATGTAGGGGCCTATTGACCATTGACTTTTGACTATTGACTATTTAATATTAAATGTCATCTTCCACCTGATCCGTTTATCACCTGTTTCTTCTTTGGTCATCATCCACAAAGAATAATATTTTGCGGCTGCCCAGTCGCTCACAAAATTGTCGTAAAATTTACTGCCGGGGTTGCCGCTTTGGCCACCGGGATAAATACCGTAAGCTTCTGTCTTAGCAGTAAGGCTCACTACCATGCGCCAGCTTGGGCCATGGTCGCCTGTGGCAGCATTTATAATATTTGTGCCCCCGCCTATTGGTAAATTTAACCTACTGAAGGCCGGAATTTTTGCCAGGTGATTTACATGAGTGGCTTTATATTTTGCCCAATCTAATTTTCCATCAGCTTCTGCTGCTTTTAATTCTATGGTAGTTTTTTTAAACGCAGCAGTGGCTTCGTCGGCCAGTGTTTCTATGGCTTGTGTAGCAATATTATCAATAAATTTATAAGCTGAATCTTTTAATACTGCTTCCAGCAATGTACTTTCAAAAGGCAAGGGTATAGGTTGGGGTGCATTGGCAAATTCATCATTAAATACCAGAGGTTTAAAATTTTTCCAAAGCAAAACAAATACTGTAGCCCCTTTTGAATCCACATCATTTCTTAGATCCCAATTTTTTAAAAGCTCAAAATATTTTTTTTCATCTGCAGATAAACCGGCTTCATCAATATTCTTTAAAAAAATGGGCCTGGCTATTTCTGCAAACACATTGTAGTTATCTGTTTGCAATGCCATCATATCCTGCGGTGTTACCTGCTGCATTGCAGCCAGTTTACGGTTAATTATAAAACCTCTTGGCGATGGATATTCTCTTCCCAGGTAATAAGGATAAGTAGAATCTACCGGGCGCTGGTTGGCACTGCTTACAAAGCCTCTTTCGGGATTGTATTGATAAGGCGTTTCGCTATCGGGTATAATGCCCTGCCACATATAACTGCTGTCCGTACCGGGCATTACAAAATCTCCCTGTCCTTTCCATTTGGCTGGCCATGCTCCCTGTGTACGGATGGCAATATCGCCGCTCTTGGCTGCAAACACTACATTCTGACCCGGTGCCTGCAGCTTTACAACAGCAGCCTGGTAATCGGCATAATTTTTTGCATGGTTCAATCCGTAAAAAATGAGCAGGTCGTTACTGCCATCATGTGCCTTCCATCTTACCGCATAATTTTTAGTATTGATATTTCTTTTGCCTCCAAAATTTTTGTCATACATCACAGGGCCAAAAATGGTATAAGCCACGGTATCTGTAAATGTTGGTTTGCCGGCAATTTTAATTTGCTCCACTCTAAAGTCTGTTTGTTTCCATTCGTTATTAAACCAATATTGCTGCCTGCTTTCGTCTTTAAATTGTATTTCGTAATAATCTCTTACATCACGTCCCCCATTGGTAAAACCAAATGCACAGCTATCATTAAAACCAATAACAACCATTGGTGCTCCAGGAAAAGTAGCTCCATAAGCATTAAATGTGGGAGTAGATAATTGCATTTCGTACCACAGAGAAGGAAGGTTGAGGCCCAGGTGCGGATCATTGCATAATATGGGTGCACCACTTTTTGTTTTGCTTCCACTTACTGCCCAGTTGTTGCTTCCATTGGCAGGGTTTGGCTTGGCTGCTTCTTCAACTGCCACAGGTAATTTAAAATAAAGTGAATCTGCCGTGGCAGGAATTTTTAAAGCAAGAGCGGGTGCTGCATACACAGTTCCTTTTGGTATAATAGGATCTAATGAATCCTGAATGGATGGATATAAAAGTTTAAAATCTGCCGCACCAAAAAATTGTTTGGCATTGGTCATTTCAAAATCTGTTTCATGCGCAGCAAGGTCGTAGGACATGTATTTTAAAAACAATGCAGTCCTCATATTGCTCCATAAGGTTGGCTTGTAACCAATCAGTTTATATTCTATGGGCAAAGTACTTTCGGTTAATGAATTTATCCAGGCATTTACACCGGCAGTGTAGGCATCACAAATGGTTTTGGTTGCCGGGTCTGCTTCCATTGCCTTCAATGAATTTTCTGCAGCATAAACCATTCCCAACCTCCTGAATTCACGGTCATGGGTAAGCGCCACTTCCCCTACAACAGAACTGGCTTCGCCTGCGGCAGATAAGGTTTGCAGATCCATCTGCCACAACCGGAATTTTGCATGCAGGTATCCCTGTATAAAATAGGCATCTGTTTCCTCTTCTGCAAACACATGCGGCACCAGCCGGTCATCAAAAAATACTTCGGCTTTTCCTTTAAGCGCATCAAAATGCAGATTGGCAGAAAAGTCAGCATTGGAAGGTTCAGCATTTTGCCAAATGCCTTGCTGCGGTGCCAGCAACTTGCCTAACGGTGCCGGTAAAACGTATTTGGTATTAAAAAGAAAAATGAGTGCTGCAGTAATTATGGCACAAATAGCAAAGGGAATTATTCTCATAACAATGTTAGTTGCCTGTAAAATAAACCAAATTTACTGACTTGATTAAATATTAATTTTGTGCTTATGGAAAAAAGTTTAACCCCAGATGTAAAAAATATCCTCGGCCTGCAACTGCCTACCGATCCACGGTGGGTAAACCTGGCAGCCCTGCAACTGGAAGAAATATTAACTGACCATGCTTATTGTGAGCAGAAGGCAGCCAGTACCTGCATTACATTGATAACAAAAAATCCGGAGAAAGAATTATTACTGCAGGAGCTAAGCCCCATCGTAACAGAAGAATGGGGTCACTTTAGAATGGTGCTGGCAGAATTGAATAAAAGAAATTTAAAACTGGGCCGGCAGCGCAAGGATGTATATGTAAATAAATTATTACAGTTTCAAAAAAAAGATGGTAGCCCTACAGAACGATTCTTAGACCAGATGCTCATAATGGCCCTGATAGAAGCCCGCAGTTGCGAACGTTTTAAAAGATTGAGCGAGGGACTGGATGACGAATACATGCGAAACTTTTACAGAAAATTTATGGAAAGCGAAGCCGGGCATTATACTTTATTCATCAACCTTGCAGAACATTATATTGATAAAACAGTGGTGCGTAAAAGATGGAATGAATGGTTGAGTTTTGAAAAAGAATTGATGGATAGTGAAGAAGTGAGGGGAGATAGGATACATTAAAGGGGCAGACCAGCCGGCAATTAATGAAACGCATTGCAACTTGATTGAGTCACCCTTTGAGAGTGACTCAGCAGACAATTAATGAAACGCTTTGCAACCTGAGTGAGTCACCCCCAGAGGGTGACTCACTCAGGTTGCAATCAGGAATTAAAAAACAAAACTTCTTCTTCAAAATTTAAATACGGATGTTCCGCCTGCAGCTTTTCTATTTTCTCAAGGTTAATTTTAAGAAATTTTTTATGGGCCTCCGAGGTTGAATTAAATGCCTTATGATTACGGGCCGCATTGATGGTATTAATTTCTTTCATTAATTGTTGCGAAGGTTCATCAATGCATGTGGCTATAAATTTATCCCACACATAATTGGTGGCGGCATAATTGGGATGCACCATATCTTCTGCATAAAATCGGTAATCTCTCAGGTCATCTATAATTAATTCGTAGGCGGGAAAATAAAATAGTTCATCGTATTTATCTGTAAGCTGGTATACAGCATTTATCAGTGTAGCCTTACTACGGTTATTTTCTACAAAGCCATCCCGCAAGTGGCGCACCGGGCTGATAGTAAAAATTATTTTTATTAAAGGATTAAATTGCTGAAGCCGTTGAATAAGATCTTCCAGATTTGAAAAAACTTCTTCAGATGAAAGCAATCGTTTTTTAAATTTATCGGTGGGTACTTTATGACAATTGGCAACTACCTGTTTGTTATCCAGTTCATATACAAATGCAGAGCCTAACGTTAGTAACAACCAATCTGCTTTTTTAAGAAATGTATGTGCGGCTTTTTGCGAATCATTTATTTTTTGCAAACATTCTTCTTTACTCACACTACTAAAGCGGGTATGATGTTCCCAACTTCCCCACAATTCATGCTGAAAAAATAATTCTGCTTCTGAGTATATTTTATTTTCTATGTAGGAGATAATGGATTTTGATATGCTTACCGGGTTAAATAAAATACCGTTGGGGTTATCAATAATCCTGAATTTATGTGCTGCAAGTTTACCACCTATCTGTTCTGTAAAGCAGGAGCCCGCCAAAAAAAGTAACTGTCTGTGGTTAATTTTTGTAGAAAATGGTTTGGGTGTAAATTC
Organism: Ferruginibacter sp.; assembly: GCA_046595965.1. GTDB lineage: Bacteria > Bacteroidota > Bacteroidia > Chitinophagales > Chitinophagaceae > Ferruginibacter. The sequence goes on along the minus strand of JBKJSJ010000197.1, from coordinate 1,221 downwards.
TAAATGAAAGTCCATAATCACTAATTTGAAGAACGTATTTTAAACCCGGATTTCACGATTTTTTACTTTAAATAATGAGTAAACTTGTTCAACTTTTGAAAACTAAATTCGAGTAATTCGTGATATTAAATTATGTTATAAAATAATTATATAAATATTTCCGTTGCCATTCTGCTGCAAATTTTTAAAGCTTCGCTATCTAAATTATTCAGCAGGTTTAGTTCTTCAAAGTATGGTATCATTAGCTCGGTATCCATATTGCCCACCAGCACATCATCAGCCATTGGGCAACCTCCAATGCCTTTTAATGCTCCATCAAACCTGCCACATCCTTTACTCAAAGCTGCATCCACTTTAGTTTTCCAGTCGTTAGCAGTAGAATGAAGATGCACGCCAATTTCAATTGCCGGAAGTGAATCAACCAAAAACCCCGTTATACTTTTTACCTGCTCACTGGTTGCCAGGCCAACAGTATCTGCCAGGGAAATAATTTTAATATCCATCGCCACTAATTTATCTACCCATCCAAATACAATTTCTTCATTGTACACATCTCCATAAGGATTTCCAAAACCCATGGAAATATATACCACCAGCTCTTTTTTATTTTTAATACAAATATTTTGTATTTCTGCTACCCGTTGCAACGACTCAACAATGGTAGAATTGGTATTTCTTTTTTGAAAAGTTTCGGAAACAGAAAAAGGAAATCCCAGGTAAGTTATCTCATCATAACCAACTGCATCCTCCGCTCCTCTTTCGTTGGCAACAATAGCCAGTAACTTTGTTTTACTAACTCCTAATTTTAAATTCTCAATTACATTTTTTGTATCTGCCATTTGCGGAATAGCTTTGGGCGAAACAAAACTTCCAAAGTCAATAGTATCAAATCCAACTTTTATTAATTCGTTTATGTACGCTATCTTTTTTTCGGTGGATATAAAATGCGGCCAGCCCTGCATAGCATCCCTTGGGCATTCTATCAACTTGATCCTTTCTTTATAAGTTAATGAATCATTCATTGATTATTGACCTCTTTGCTTTACTGCTTCATATAAAATTATTCCCGTTGCCACAGACACATTCAGCGATTCAAACTCACCTGGCATAGGTATCTGAAATTGCTCATCGCATATTTTTAATAAGGAAGGGTAAATGCCATGCTCCTCTCCTCCCATTATAATGGCGCAGGGCTCTGCAAAATTGCATTCAAAACTTTTT
>JBKJSJ010000125.1:0-6675 GCA_046595965.1 Ferruginibacter sp. | reverse complement strand
CTTTGGCTGCTAACCTTAGCAGTTTTTCTGCCGGCGCACTCAACAATAATATAAACTTAAGATGGACCATATCTACTGGCAGCACTGCTTTAAGTTTTGAAGTGGAAAGAAGTTATGATGGTATAAGATTTACCAATATCAGCACCATTACTGCCAACAATAGTTCTCTAAACACTAAATCTTATCTATATACAGATATGGGGCAATACCAAAGCAGGATATTTTACCGGTTAAAAACAAATAACATTACCGGCCAGCCAGAATACTCCAGGATAATAAGGGTGAGCCAATATTCAAGATCTTCCTTTGAACTACAAACCAATATTGTAAAAGAAATGTTGAATATTGAAGCCAGTGAAAGCATCATTATTCAGATTGTAAACAGTGCCGGTTCATTGTATTTATCTAAAAAACTTCAGCCGGGTTTAAATAGTATTAATATAAAATCTCTGCCCAATGGAACTTATTTTATTAAAAATACCGTAGGAGAAGAAGTGAAAAAGTTTCTTATTCAAAAATAAAAAAGGCTGCATATAAAAAAGGCCCCGATAGAAAATGAGGGCACTGAAAAAGTAGTTGTTTTTATAAAAACTATTTTAGGGCGATTATGTAAAATATAATTTTTTACATAATCGTTTTTTTTATGCCAATATTTTGGGGAGAGTGATTGGGCGACCTACTGATAGTTGTATGAAAAAAAGTAGTTTCTATTCTATTTTTTAGAGATTTTTTCAACTACTACATTAGTTTAATGATTCTTTTTTATTAAAGGAGTTAAAGAAAAAATCAACCTAAAATAAAAAACACTTACAGCAGCTCATAAGGGCTGATATAAAAAGAGGCTGCCTAAAATTTGCTTTTAAAACAGCCTCTTCTTTTTTATTTAATTCTTTGTCTTCCTATGTTAAGTCCTATTTTTAAATTGAAAGTAAAAAAGCCGTCATTTTCTTTTGGGCTGCCTCTTTTTTTGCCGGGCAAAGTTTGATCCGGAATTTCTCCTCGTTCCCTGTTATTAAGCAATATGGCATTGGTAAGCCTTGTACCGTTAAGATGATTATAAAAAACAGTAGGGTCAATAAAACGGGTGCTTACATCATCCAAATAATCGGTATTGGTAAAGCGGTATAAAAATTCTCCTCTTATATTTATAAAAGAAGTTATTTCATATTTCATTCCAATTCCTATAGGGAGGGTTATGCCGCTAAGCTTATATACTTTTCTGTCTGGATATTCAGAAAACCCCTGTCCTTCTGTGCTTAAGGGCTGCAGATCTACCCAGCGGGTACCTAATTTTGCCTGTGGATTAAAGGAAAAATAACCTACGCCTATCATTAAATAAGGAGAATATCGTGGAGGTATTTTATCCCTTGCTTCATGATTGCCAAAAATAAAAATGGGATGAAATTCTGCTACGAGGTTTACTTCTGTTATTACACTTCTAAAGCTAAAGTTGCGGTTATACCTGGCCCTGGCAATGTCAGTTTTAGCTACACGGCTTAAGATACTGTCGTGAGAAGAAACCTGTCCGTAAGTTCCTTCCAGCCTAAGCCCGATAGCATAGCGGTACAATGCGCCCACATAAAATGATCCGTTAAATTCATTGTTGCCCAGGTTAAGATCTTTGGTAAATCTTCTTCCAATTCCTTTTGTGCCGCCAATATCTGTAAGGCAATTCATGATGCCTATGGATGCACCAACTTCAAACAAAACCTCTGTATCGTAATAATCATTATTCAGAAAATAGAATTGGGCATGAGCTTTTGGTATGGATGCTACCAATGACACAATAATGTAAATAGTACAAATTATTTTTTTCATCCAGTCGTTAATTAAAAGGCAGATTCAGGCTTTGATATTTTATATATACAAATAAAACGATTATTCTTCAATTATGGTTCGCTGTTTATTTGTTTGTTGTAAAATTTACAGACAGCCCTGATACCGCAAAGGCTGCATTTCGGTTTTCGGGCCACACAAATATATCTTCCGTGAAGTATAAGCCAATGATGTGCTTTGTGAACATATATAGATGGAATATTTTTTATAAGTTGTTTTTCTGTTGCTTCGGGTGTTTTAGCTGCTGTGGTTAACCCAATTCTTGCACTCACCCTAAAGACATGTGTATCTACCGCCATATTGGGCTGTTCATCTATCACACTGGTAATAACATTGGCTGTTTTTCTTCCCACTCCAGGCAACTTTACCAAATCGGCTACTGTCATTGGTACTTCACTCTTAAAATCTTTTACCAGCATTTGTGCCATTCCAATCAGGTGTTTGCTCTTATTATTAGGATATGATATACTTTTTATAAGTGCAAATACATCCTCAAACATAGCCCGGCTGAGGCTGTATGCATCAGGGAATTTTTTAAAAATTGCAGGGGTAGTGGCATTTACCCTTTTGTCTGTGCATTGGGCCGATAAAATTACAGCCACCAGTAACTCAAACGGATCTTTGTACAATAACTCCGTTTCAGCATCCGGAGCATTTTTAAGAAAATAATCTATTACAAAACTATACCGTTCTTTTTTTGTCATAAAAAAACCCTGGCTTTTTGTAAAAGCCAGGGTGAAGTTCATTAAAACTACGGTTAATTAAGCATTTTCAGATAATTCTTCCAATGACTTTTCTGCGTAGTTCAATATATTCTCAATGGATTGTTTACGTGGCGATAACAATTTAACTGAGTTCAATTCTGTTTGAGCTGCTGAAAGTATATCAAATGATTCCCGTAAACCCCAGTCTGAAGCTAATGCAGCATTAATAGCTGCGGTTGTTTCAGGGGAAGTTTCTTTGTACAAAAATTGTAGCAAATCTTCCGTAGTAAAATTGTGCATAGGCAAATTTAGTTGCTTGTTAAAATTTAAAAATATCTGTTGTCCGAATCTATAAACGGGCGTTTGAAAAGATTATTGTATTTATTATTGTAAAATTTACTTTTCTGTTGTGGAATTTACTATAAAAAGATCTTCGTTGTCTTTTTTCATAAAAAACTTTTCCCTCGCATATTTTTCAATGGTTTGGGCATTGGTTTTTAGCAGATCCAGTTCTTTTCTGGTTTCCTTAATCCGGGAACTGAGTATCTGTTCACTTTTTTGAAGTTCTTTTACTTTGTTTTTTCTTGCGATTATTAAACCCCAGTCTTTTAAATCAAAAAAAGTCATCCAGATTAAAAAAAAAGCAGCGGCAATAAAATATTTATTCTTCAATATAGATATTGTGCCATGTATAAATTTCATAAGAATAAATTATTAAATGCAAAGTACAGAAACCTACATTTACCAGGCCTTCTTTTTTTTACACATATTAACAAACAAAAGTGGGTTTTAAAGCCGGTTATTACCTGTTCCTATTGTTTTTAATAAACAATTAATTTTTCTGCAAAGTTTCTTTCTGCAGTAATTATTTGTAGCATATAAATACCTGCAGCAACATTGCTTATATCAAGGGTTTGCCGAGCAACTAAAGTATTTATTTTTTTCCAGCTTTTTACCAACTGACCTCTTGTATTAACCAGGTTAATATTGCTGAATCCTTTACTACCACTCGTAAATATCGTTAGCAGGTTTTTTGCAGGATTGGGGCTGATAGAAACGTACATGGATGCATCTTTAATTTTTGCCTGCCTGATTTCAGTAAGAGTTTGCCTGCCATCAATATCTGTTTGGCGCAAACGGTAAAAGTACAATATGCCCGGCTGCACAAAGTTGTCTATGTATTGATAAGTATTTGTAGTGCTGCTATTTAATCTGCCATCTACCCATCCTGTTTTTTCAAAATCAATTCCATTAAGACTCCGTTCTATTACAAAACCTTTATTATTTATTTCTGCTGCAGTACTCCAGTTAAGAACAATATTTTTGGTAGCAGCCCTGGCTTCAAAACTTATTAATGTTACGGGTACAGCTATTGCAGGGGATACCAGCAAAAATTGAGAGAATCCTCCTGTAGCATTAATGCTATAAGAAACGTACCCTTTAGTAGCCCGTTGATCATCTACTACGGGGGTAAATATTTGCGCATTGGCAGGTGTAAGCGTGCTGGCCAGGTTTACTCCATCCGCAACTTTAAGGATTTTTAAATTGGGCACATTTGCTCCCCAGGCTACCAGCTCTGCAGTGGTAAAGTAAAAAATCGCCTGGTAAGTTGCTGTACTGTTTGCAGCAGCGGGCGTAAGATTAATTACTTTATTACTCCTTTGATATAGTCCGGTAGAAGTGGATAATAATGTAAGTCCGGTTCCTGGATTGGTAATATTAAGAGAAGCTCCAATACACCCAATATTCTGGTTAAGACCATTTATTGTTGCAAGAATCCTGGGTTCAAAAGGAGCTGCTGCATTGATGCTGTAATAATTTGCATTTTGCCCGCTACCCTGTATAAAACTGGTATCTGCATCAGCAGTTGTAGCCACAGAAAAAGTTTTACCGGTTATAAATACATCATCAATTGTAAATGCCGGACTTGCTCCCGTATTATTATCATTTAACCACTTGAAAACAAAATAGAATTTCTTATTGTCAAATAAAGAAGGCAGGTTAAAACTTTCTGCAACGGCTGCAGGGTTAGCACCAGTTTGATCGCTGAATTTAGCATCAAAATATAAAACATTAGCTGCGGTTAGCGCCTGCCCTTCGGGGATAAAACCTATATAACCTTCATCCCAATCCAGTTCTCCCACGCAACGCCATTTAAAACTAACGTTTAAATTTTTTAAGCCCGTAGCATCAATCAAAGGTGAATACAGGTAGGCATCTGATTCATTTGCGATATTATAGGTATTTGGTTTAGTACTGGTGTTTTCTGTTATAAAAGCTGCATTGCCTGCAGTACCATTGCCGCCGTCTGCACCTACCACCCATTCATTGGGTACAGTTGTTCCATCGCCAAATACCTGTGTTGTCCATCCGGAAGGCACTGAAGCTGAAGCATCAAAGTTCTGGTTCAATAAAGTTTGTGTAGGGTTGCTGTAATTTATAAAAACTGTTGCTGCATCATCATCAATTATTTTAATGGTAAATGCTTGTCTTTCGGGAGCAGCCACCACCCCAGTGCCCGAAATTGTATATCCTACTACGATTGTTTCTGCTGATTCCGCAGCCTGATCGTCGGTTACAGTTATGGTAATTGTTTTCACGGAAGCATCATTATTGCTGTAACTAACCGAAGAGGGGGAGATAGTAAAATCATTATTTAAAGTAGCTGTACCTGAGCTTGTAAAAGTAACAGTTGCATTTCCTGTGGCCAGGCTGGAAACATATAAGTTTACAGTATAATTTTTTGTATTTGGGCAGGCACCCGGCATGCCTGTTTCTAAGACTGTAAGGGGAGTTGCAGCAGCACTGCTGCTAAAACCAATACTGTTGGCTGCCCTTGTAAGGCATGCTTTTGATAAGGCCAGACTTGTTCTTCTGGGACTATTATCCATTACTGTGTGACAACGCAAAGCCTGGTTGGATGTAAAAGTATTGAGGCAGGCATCGTTGCTGTAATCCATATAGTTCTCAAACATTTTAGGACCCGATGGGGTACAATTATTTAAAGTGCCAGGTGCAGGGCAACCTCCGGTAAGCACATCCTGTGTTGGGGTGTCATTACAAAAGTCGTTTCCACAAGCTACATCTCCATTAATATGACGAAGCCCAAAAAAATGGCCTGACTCATGCGTAAGTGTGCGGCCGAAACCATAAGGCGCACTTACTCCAGGATTAGCTACACTGCCAATACTCTCCCAGTTTATGACTACCCCGGCAATAGCATCTGTTTCAGAATTATCTAATCCCTGGAGTGTGCTCAGGCCAGGGAAAGAGGCATAACCAAGAAGACTACTATTATCCATTGCAGCACTCCACACGTTAAAGTAGCTATTAGGATCCCAAATGGTAGCTGGTTTTATGGTACCTTCAAAAAAGGTTATCAATGCTGCCCGTCTCATATTGTTAGTATTATTCCAACCATTGGCTTGCCCGTCTATACGATCAATGCCAGGCTCTGCCAATATTTTGCCCACCGTATCCACCATGGCCAAACAGAATTTTATTTGCACATCGGCTGCTACTCCATAGGCAGAGCCGGAAAGATTTGCATAATCCAGGTTTAACTGATCTACCTGTGCCTGTATTTTGGCGGCTGATAAGTTGGGAGAAACATCGCTTACTGCATCAGCAGTTCTGTGAACTAAATGAAATATAACAGGAATAGTAACCAGACCAGTAAAATTGGAAGTTCCTTTTGCAATTTTGTTTTGTATTAATTTTTTTAATTCTGTTTCATAAGCTGATTCATCGTACCCCCTTTGCTTTGCCTGCTGCATCCATAGTGCAAAACCACATTTTTCTTCATTTAGTGTAGTGTTATCTGCAAAATTGCTGCTGCTTTGTTTTGACTTTTGGCTGGCTGGCCTTGCTTTATTTATGGTTAAAGTTTGAGCAAAAAGTTCTGTAGAAAATATGCAGGCCAAAATCAAAAAAGGTAAAAAATTTTTCATTAAATAAAATTTTAAATTTAGATAAGCAGCGGCAAAGGGGATAGATCGAGAGAGCGGCAAATAATTATTTTTGTATTCAAATAAAAATAAACCCTTTATCAAATAGAAATATATATTTGATAAAGGGTATATTAAAAGTAACGAAAAACTGCTTCGTTCAATTATATGTTAATATTATTTTCCGA
>JBKJSJ010000049.1:0-6115 GCA_046595965.1 Ferruginibacter sp. | reverse complement strand
CTTAATAATATTTCTACCAATGTGTATCTCAATGTTTTTTTCTTTGTAATATTTATTGTTTTTGCAATCTCATTTTTTGGTTATTACGAAATTACATTGCCCGGCAGCATGAGCAGTGGTGCAGACAGTAAAGCCGGTGCAGGTAACCTGGCAGGTATATTTTTTATGGCACTTACACTGGCGCTGGTTTCCTTTTCATGTACGGGCCCCATATTGGGTTCATTACTGGCTGGCTCTTTATCTGCAGATGGTGGTGCCATGCAACTCACTTCGGGCATGGCAGGTTTTGGTTTGGCACTGGCACTTCCTTTTGCATTGTTTGCATTGTTTCCCCACTGGTTAAATTCATTGCCAAAATCCGGCGGCTGGTTAAACACCGTAAAAGTTGTTTTAGGATTTGTAGAACTGGCACTTGCTTTTAAATTTTTATCCAATGCAGATCTGGTTATGCATTGGGGTATATTAAAAAGAGAAATATTTATTGGTATTTGGATATTGATAGGCGCAGGATTAACCCTGTATCTTTTTGGTCTCATCCGTTTTAATCATGATTCGCCTATAAAAAAACTTCCGTTAGTAAGATTGATACTGGCCATCGTTACAGGGTTGTTTACTATGTACCTGGTGCCGGGTGTTACCAATAGCAGGTGGGCCAATCTTTCTCTCATCAGTGGTTTTCCTCCGCCCTTATATTATAGTATTTATCAAAAAGATTCTGATTGTATTCTTTCTTTAAACTGCACCAGGGATTATGAAGAAGGTTTGCGCATGGCCAAAGAACAAAACAAACCCCTGCTGATAGATTTTACGGGATATGCATGTGTAAACTGCCGCCGCATGGAAGAAAATGTGTGGACAAAACCAGGAGTTTATAAACTACTGAAAGAAAAATTCATAATTGTTTCTTTGTATGTAGATGATAAAAAAGAATTGCCGGCTGCAGAGCAGTTTACTTATACTACCAAAGATGGCTTGCAAAAAGAAATTGTAACCGTAGGAGATAAGTGGGCAACTTTTGAAACAGAGAATTTTAAAAATAATGCTCAGCCCTGGTATGCAATTTTAAATACTAAGGAAGAATTATTAACGCATCCGGTGGGATATGTGCCCGATGATAAAGACTACCAGCAATGGCTGCAGTGTGGAGCCGATGCATTTTATAATAAAAAATAATACCGAATAGATTTTTATTCATAGGAGTTCGACCGCACAAAGGCTTTCCTTAAATTTTCAGCAAATGCTCAATGGCCTATAAAGAAATTCAGTTTGGGTATATTAGCAATAAAAAAACCTCATCCTTAAATGATGAGGTTTTTCTTTGGGGGCTAGTAAAAATATTTATAAAGCAATTTGTTTTTCTGTCATCATCTTGCGCAGGTTTATTAAACCATAGCGCATTCTTCCCAGGGCAGTATTAATGCTGCATTTGGTAAGGGCAGAAATTTCTTTAAAACTAAGGTCTGCATAGTGACGCATAATGATTACTTCACGCTGGTCTTCCGGAAGCAGGTCTATCATTTTCCTGATTTTGTCATGGCTTTGTTCGGCCATCATCCGCTGATCGGCACCAGGCTCAGAAAAATTAAGCACTTCAAAAATGTCACGGTCGTCGCTTGTTTTAATAGACGGGCTACGTTTTACTTTTCTAAAATGATCTACACACAGGTTGTGTGCAATGCGCATGGCCCATGGTAAAAATTTTCCTTCATCGGTATAACGGCCACCTCTCAGTGTGTCGATAATACGGATGAAAACGTCCTGGAAAATATCTTCCGCCAGGTACTTGTCTTTTACAAGCAAATAAATTGAAGTAAAAATTTTGTCCTTGTAACGTACTACTAAAGTTGCAAGGGCATCAGCGTCGCCGTTCATGTACAGATGTACGAGCTGTTGATCAGTTTGGTTGTTGAGGCATTTCATAACTTCTACAGTTTTGATGGTTTAGGACTTAATTTTGTTAAGGTAACCAATAAGAGAAAAAATTACGTAGAAGTATCTGTGATAGGCATCTGCGGTTTTTCGTTTATTGGATATTGGACTGTGAAAGTAGAAAGAAAAAATTAACAACCAAATATTTTTAATATGAATTTTAAAAATAGAGTATTAGTACCAAGTTATAGTAAAACTACGTCTCGTAATAGTACGTACCTTTTTTTGTGAATATTTTCACATATAACATCTACTATAATGCATTAATTTTTTTTGCTTCAGCTTACTTTAAATTTACCTTGATACATATCATAATTTTGCCAGAATGGGAAATGAAATTAAAAGCAATACAATACAAATAAAAAAAGCTCCGGCTATCAGCAACAACGACATTTTCATAAAAGGAGCAAGGGTTCATAATTTAAAGAACATAACGGTTAGCATACCCCGAAATAAGTTGGTAGTGGTTACCGGGGTTTCGGGTTCTGGTAAATCTTCCTTAACCATTGATACCTTATTTGCAGAGGGCCAGCGACGTTATGCAGAAAGCCTGAGTGCTTATGCAAGGCAGTTTATGCAGCGCATGAATAAGCCTGATGTAGATTTTATAAAAGGGCTTTGTCCTGCCATTGCAATAGAACAAAAAGTTATTACACGTACACCCCGTAGCACCGTAGGTAGTATGACGGAGATGTATGATTACCTGCGCCTGCTGTTTGCAAGAACGGGTAAAACTATTTCGCCTATTAGCGGAAGAGAAGTAAAAAAAGATGATGTACCCGATGTAATAAAAGCCATAGAGGATTGTAAAGAAGGGGATAAAATTTTAATTCTTGCTGTTTTTAAAAGTCATGCAAACAGGGATACAAAAGAAGAACTGAATATTTTACTGCAAAAGGGTTTTTCAAGATTATTAATTAATCAGGAAGTCTTAAGAATTGAAGACCTAATTGAAAATCCTGTATCTGATATTAAACATGCATACATTTTAATTGACCGTTTGGTAAAAAAAGATTTTGATGAAGATGATCTGCATCGCATAGCGGACTCTGTGGGACTGGCGTTTTATGAAGGTGAAGGAATAGTGCAACTGGAAATAAATTCTAAAAAGAAAATAGAATTCAGCAATAAGTTTGAGCTGGATGGAATATTGTTTGAAGAACCAGTGCCCAATTTATTTTCTTTTAATAATCCATTTGGTGCATGCCCCACCTGCGAAGGATTTTCGCAGATACTGGGTTTAGATCCCGACCTCATTATACCAGACAAACGGTTAAGCTTATACGAAGCTGCTGTAGCCCCATGGAAAGGAGAAAAGATGGGTGAATGGAAAGAGGCATTTATAAGAGCTGCAAAGAAATTTGATTTTCCGGTGCATAAACCAATTATGGATCTTACAGGCAAACAACTCAATGATCTATGGGAAGGCAATTCCCATGTAAACGGTATCAACGATTTTTTTAAAGAAGTAGAACAAAATCTATACAAAGTACAATACCGTGTAATGTTGAGCAGGTACAGGGGCAGAACGTTGTGTACAGACTGCCACGGATTCCGGTTGAGAAAAGAAGCCTTGTACGTAAAAGTAGGAGAGAGGCATATAGGGGAACTTTGCGAAATGCCGGTTAAAGATCTGCAGACCTGGTTTAGCAATCTTGTGCTGAGTAAATATGATGAGCAGGTAGCCAAAAGAATTTTAATTGAATTAAATAACCGCATTAAAACATTGATTGATGTTGGTCTTGGTTATCTTACTTTAAACCGCCTGGCCAATTCATTAAGTGGCGGCGAAAGCCAGCGCATACAGCTCACCCGCAGCCTGGGTAGCAATCTCACCAACTCACTTTATATATTAGACGAACCTTCTATTGGGCTGCACAGCAGGGATACCCAAAAGCTGATTGTAGTTTTAAAAGAACTGCGGGATCTAGGAAATACCGTGGTGGTGGTAGAGCATGATGAGATGATGATGCGGCAAGCAGATCATATTATTGATATGGGACCACTGGCAAGCCACCTGGGCGGAGAAGTAGTAGCAGCAGGCAATTACGATGAGATTATCGCAGACAAAGACAGCCTGACCGGAAAATATTTATCCGGAAAATTATCTATTGATCCTCCTAAAAATATACGAAAATGGAACCGCTCCATAACTGTAGAAGGTGCCAGGCAAAATAATTTAAAAGATATTACTGTGCAGTTTCCATTAAATGTTTTGTGTGCTGTTAGTGGCGTAAGTGGCAGTGGAAAAACTACGCTGGTAAAACAAATTTTATATCCTGCCCTGCAAAAACTAAAAGGCGAAGGCGTGGATAAACCTGGATTGTTCCGGGCATTAAAAGGCGATATGGATTACATCAGCCAGGTAGAAATGGTTGACCAGAATCCTATTGGCAAAAGCAGCCGAAGCAACCCTGTTACTTACATAAAAGCTTACGACGAAATAAGAGATCTTTTTGCCAAACAACCACTAAGTAAGATGAGGGGTTTTATGCCCAAACATTTTTCATTTAATGTAGATGGAGGAAGGTGCGATGCCTGCAAAGGTGAAGGTGAACAATTGGTAGAAATGCAGTTTTTGGCAGATGTACACCTGGTATGTGATGTGTGTGAAGGAAAAAGATTTAAAGAAGAAGTGCTGGATGTAAAATTTAAAGACAAAAATATTTATGAGATCCTGGAATTGAGTGTAGATGAAGCGATAAAATTTTTTGATAACGAGGATAAGGATGGAAAAGACGTAGCCAAAAAAATTCAACCACTCAGTGATGTTGGTTTAGGATACGTAAAATTAGGACAGTCTTCCAATACATTAAGTGGCGGGGAAGCGCAAAGAGTAAAATTGGCTTCGTTCTTAGGAAAAGGAAAAGCCCAGGGTAATATCCTTTTCATTTTTGATGAACCAACAACAGGATTACACTTTCATGATATTAAAAAATTATTAGCATCATTTAATGCACTGGTAGAGCAGGGGCATTCTATTCTTGTAATAGAACACAATACCGATGTACTTAAAAGTGCCGACTGGATCATTGATCTTGGCCCCGAAGCAGGGGATGCAGGCGGACATTTGGTATTTGAGGGCAAGCCAGCAGATTTAAAAAAATTTAAAGCAAGTTATACTGGAAGGTTTATGTAAGCCCAATTATATTTTCATCAAAAAATCCCTCAGTGCTTCGCTATTATTTTCCATGGGCACCGATTGTTTTTTTAGTTTTAATTGTTCCTGAATTATTTCCGGAATTGCTACGGCTGAACCAATAATGGGTTCTACCACATCAAAAAATTTCACGGGGTGCGCTGTTTCTACCACTATTCCTTTTTGTGCCGGATGTTGCTGCAAATATTTTTCCAGTGCATTGTACCCCACAGCCCCATGTGGGTCTAACAAATAATTAAATTCATCCTTCACTTTTTTAAGGGTTGTCCTGGTTTCATCATCGCTTACACTTTTAGCAGAAACTAATTTTTTTAAATCTCCCGTTTGCTGATTAAATATTTGAAGTATCCTCACAAAATTGCTGGGGTTGCCCACATCCATCGCATTGGATATAGTAGCCACTGCTTTTTTGGGTTCATAAATGGCTGTTTCAAAAAATTGTGGTACCACGTCATTGGCATTGCAGGCTGCTATAAAATGGCTTACGGGCAGGCCCGATGCATGGGCCAGAATTCCTGCACAAATATTTCCAAAATTGCCACTGGGTACTGCTATTACAGGAGGATTGTTTTTATCTGCCCATTGTTTGTAAGCAAGAAAATAATAAAACTGTTGGGGCAGCCACCTGGCTACATTAATAGAATTGGCCGAAGTAAGAAAAAGATTGGTAAAATCTGCCGCCCTGGAAAAAATATCTTTTACCATTTGCTGGCAATCATCAAAACTCCCGTTTACTTCCAGCGCATGAATATTTTTACCAAGTGTTGTCAGTTGTTTTTCCTGCACAGTGCTTACTTTGCCAGAAGGGTACAGAATAATTACTTCCACATTGGGCACATCATAAAAACCATTGGCAACAGCACCACCGGTATCGCCGCTAGTAGCTACCAGCACCGTTACTTTCTTAGGCTGGTTTTTTACAAAAAATCCCAGGCAGCGGCTCATAAACCTGGCACCTACATCTTTAAAGGCAAGGGTAGGCCCATGGTATAATTCAAGCGCAGAAATTTTATCATTGATGGGTAC
>JBKJSJ010000356.1:0-6716 GCA_046595965.1 Ferruginibacter sp. | reverse complement strand
GCGTTCTGCAAAAGTTCCATTATCTATCCACCGCAGTGCCCACTCTGCTTTTTTCTTTACTGCTGGCACAGTATCAATAGCATGAAATAATCTATCTTTTTCTTTGGGATCTTTTATATAAGTATCTATTAACAATGCATAGGTTTCCGAATGAATGTTTTCCATCATTATCTGGAAACCATAGAAGCAGCGGGCTTCGGGCAGTTGCACTTCGCTCATAAAATTTACCGCCAGGTTTTCGTTTACGATGCCATCGCTGGCTGCAAAAAAAGCCAGGATGTGCGATATAAAATGCCGCTCGCCGTCGTTCAGGTTTTCCCAATCTTTCTGGTCGCTGCCCAGGTCTATTTCTTCTGCCGTCCAAAAACTGGCTACATGTTTTTTATATTGCTCCCAAATTTTTGGATAGTTGATAGGCAAAATAACAAAGCGGTCTTTGTTTTCTTTTAATAAAATTTCTTCTTCCTGCTGCATATAAAATAATTTCTGTTCTTATGAAAACTTTGCAGGCTGATAAAGTGGAAATGATTACATAGGATGCTTAATCCTTTGGCATGTATCCAAATCACTGCTTTTCGGCCCGAAAGCATGTAAAAATTTTGAGTGTTTAAGGCAGGTCTTCTGACTTTCCCTTTTTTTTGATTCCTTCCCATATCGCTTATGCGAAACAGTGGATAATTATCAAAAAAAAAGTTACCATTTGGAGGTATAGGGATTTACAGCTACGGGGATAGTTAATGATTTACACATATTCCCTTTTAATTCTGTTCCGTTTTGCTACCGGCGATAGAAACCTTTTACAACAGCAAATTACCGAACTAAAAATGAGCCCCGAAGAAAATATTACTAACGATGTGTGGAAAGATTTTTAATGCATGGTGGGAGAGGGTTTGAGTATAAAAATTTTTATTTTGTGGGCTAACGAAAAAATAATAATTGGGATTGTAGAATATTTTTTATAACAGGGGGTAGATATTTTTCCTCAAATAGGCGGGCAGTTTATGCAGTCACAAGTAAGTTGGGGTGAGTATGCGAAAGGCAAAAAATTTGCAACAGTTATTATATTTGAAATGCAATTTAATTTTTTATAATCAGTAGTTACCCCAGGGAAAAAACAAAATGCATGTATTAGAAAAGCATTTTACTATTGATCCATTTCTTTTGTACCCTTTGATTTGAACAGAAAATAGGTAAGGTCTATTTAAATGCAAAAGAGAGTTCAGTAAATAAATATATTATTGCATTTTTACCCAAATTGCTATGGAAGTGATTTATGTTTCTTATTCCGGGAATGTTTCCAAAAGGAAAGGATGTATTAGAGAAATTTGATTTATAAATTATCCCAATACTTTTCTTTACCGATATACACCGGTACAGGTCGGCATTTACCAAACCCTACCGCACAAAAGCTAACCGAAATTTCAGCCACCACACATTTGCATTAAATGAAATTCCGTTTGGTGTTAGAACTACAAAGATTTAACTTTAAGAAGTTGGTTGAATTAATTTTAACCGAATGCAGTTTGGCTAAAGCCCTTTATATTTTCATTGCATTAGCACGCCTTTAAAGGCGTGCTAATGCAAATTGCGGTTGCCGGCTTTAGCCAAAAAAATAAAAAATAAATAAATCAAACAGCTTTTAAATGATGAACAAATAAAAACCCACAGTGTTATATTGCGGGTTTTATTTAATAAATGTTATGCGCTCCTTTAATGTTTAAAAATCATCAGCAGGTTACTTATTTTTTCTTTCAGGTTTTTTCTGTGTACAATAAAATCAAGAAAGCCATGTTCCAGTAAAAATTCGCTTCGCTGAAAACCAGGAGGCAAATCTCTTTTAATGGTTTCTTTAATAACCCTTGGGCCTGCAAATCCAATGAGGGCATTGGGTTCTCCGCAGATAATATCGCCTAGCATGGCAAAGGATGCAGTAGTGCCGCCAAAAGTAGGGTCGGTGCAGAGCGAAATATAAGGCACTTTGGCATCTGCCAGCAGGGTAAGTTTGCCGCTGGTCTTGGCCAGTTGCATCAGCGAAAATGCGCTCTCCATCATTCGGGCACCACCACTTTTATTAATAATCATAAAAGGAATGTGGTGCTCTATACAATAATCGCATGCCCTGCATATTTTTTCACCCATGACACTGCCCAGGCTTCCACCAATAAATTCAAAATCCATACAGGCCACTACAAGTTCAAATGCATTTACCTGGCCATGTGCCACGGTGATGCTGTCGTGTACATCTGTTTTGTTGTAAGTGTCTTCCAGCCTGTCTTTATATGGTTTAAGATCTACAAAGCCCAGGTAATCTTTGGAGCGTATATTGCCAAAAAGTTCTGTGTAATTATTATTATCGAATAAAATTTCAAAATATTCTTCGCTTCCAATGCGGTGATGATGATCGCATTTGGGGCACACAAATTTGTTTTCGCCCAGCTCTGCTACGGTGCAGGTGTATTTGCAATTGGGGCACTTTGTCCAGAGCCCTTCGGGTGCATCTTTTTTATCCTTAGTGCTGGTAAGAATTCCTTTTTTTATGCGCTTAAACCAGGAAGATTTACTTTCTTCACTTGCCGAATCGTCGCCGGCCAGGCTGGCATCAAAATCTTCTTCCTGAATCATAACTGGTTTGTTCATGATAAAATTTGCAATGAATAAAAGTTAATGGCTAAATATTTTTAGCTGTTCCTGTTAATACAATTCAAATCATCAAAAGCTACTTCTAATCTTTTAATAAAAGTTTCTTCTCCTTTGCGCAGCCATACCCGGGGATCGTAATATTTTTTGTTGGGTTTATCTGCACCCTCCGGATTGCCAAGCTGGCCTTGTAAAAATGCTTCATTCTTTTTGTAATTTTCTAAAATCCCTTCCCAAAAAGCCCATTGAAGATCGGTATCAATATTCATTTTTATGGCACCATAACCTATAGCCTCTCTTATTTGATTTTGAGGAGATCCGCTGCCACCATGAAATACAAAGTAAACCGGCTTGGGGCCAGTGCCTAATTTTTGTTCTATATACACCTGGCTATTGTGCAAAATTTCCGGACGAAGCTCTACATTGCCCGGCTTGTACACTCCATGCACATTGCCAAATGCTGCAGCCACTGTAAACATTTTTCCTACTTTACTCAATTCAGTATAAGAATATTCTACATGCTCTGGCTGTGTATATAATTTATCATTTTCAATATCGCTGTTGTCAACTCCGTCTTCTTCGCCACCGGTTACGCCCAATTCTATTTCTATACTCATTCCCAAAGGAGCCATGCGATTATAAAATTCTACAGATGTGTGAATGTTTTCTTCAATTGGCTCTTCGCTTAAATCGAGCATGTGAGAACTAAAAAGTGGCTGGCCTTTTTCTTTATAAAATTTTTCTCCTTCATCAATAAGGCCGCTTATCCATGGAAGCCATTTTTTTGATGCATGGTCTGTGTGCAGTACTACAGATACGCCATAATGTTTTGCTATATTATGAATGTGTAAAGCACCCGATACGCCACCAGAAATATTTGCCTGCAATTTATCGTTGGGCATTCCCTTACCTGCCATAAACTGTGCACCACCATTACTAAACTGTATAATTACGGGAGAGTTTACATTTGCTGCCGCTTCTAAAACTGCATTGATGGTATTGGATCCTGTGCAGTTTACTGCTGGCATTGCAAACTGGTTGTCTTTCGCATCATTGTACAATGCTTCTAGTTCTGCACCGTGTAATACACCGGCTTTGTATTTACTCATATTGGGTTGTTTTTGGCAAAAATAAGTGAATTTCACTTTTTATAAAATGTTATTTAAGGAATACCCATTATGTTTTTTACATCATGAGGTAAAGCGTTCTTCGGCAGAACAATTTTAAATACCAGTGTTCATAAAAAGCCTTCATACATTTTGCCATAAATGTAAGATGGCAATTGAGAGAAAGTATGTAAAAGTAGGTGGGAGAAATACGATTCTGATTAACTTTTATTTGTTGTTTATTCCAGCCATTGCCTGTGCTATAAGTGTTTTAAAATAACCGGGGGCTTGCAATAGCCTGCTGCCATACCAGCTAAACATTTCTCCATCTACTAATATTATTTTTATTGCTGGCAGTTGTTGTTGTAATTCATCTATATGGGTTTGTTTAAAAGGGTAGGGCTCGCTGCTGAGTAAAAGAAATTTGCAGTTTGCGGCCACAATATCATTTAAAGTAATCTCCGGATAACGGGTTTTTGTTTCAAAAATATTTTTAAAACCGGCTCTTTGCATCATATCATTAATAAAAGTATCGGATCCAACGGTCATGAAAGGATCTTTCCAAATTAGATAGCAGGCTTGGAATAGGGAATTTTGATTAAGGGATTCGGACGGGGGTTTATTTAAATGGCTAAAATTTATTTTAATTTGATTTACCAGATTCAGAGCGGCGGTTTCCCTGTTTGTCAGTTGGCCAATATCGCCAATCATTGTAAACGCATCTTTCAGGTTGTTTACATCCGACAACCATACAGGAAAATGGGCTGCCAATGCTTCTACCTGTTCCTTTACATTTTCTTCTTTGTTAGCAATAATTAAATCGGGGTTTAAATTTATTATCTTTTGAATATCAATTGTTTTTGTGCCACCAACTCTTAATTTATTGCGATACCACGCCGGCGGATAAATACAAAATTTTGTTATGCCAATTGTTTCTGCTTCAAGAGCTAGATAAAATAACAATTCTGTTTGGGAAGGAACTAGGGAAACAATGCTGCGTGCAGGATGCTTTAGCTGGTTGGTATCGTTTAAGATCATACCATAAAAATAAAGAAAGGCTTTAAATTAAAAAACTTCCACAGGAATTTGCGTTAGGCAAAAAGGCTGTGGAAGTTAATTGTGTTACCAACTTTTCACTAAGTTGATGCTGCAGGAGCCAATATTTTTACTTTTCTGAGGGGGCTCATAGTAGAGTAAAAAATTCGTTTATCCTGGTTTCAGTGTCATTGGTTTTTCGCCATCATCGCCTTGGTTAGGGGCATAGGCTTTAGGATAATTGGTTTTTTTTGGTTTTTCTAAGGATCTGATTCGGTTTGGTTTGCCATCTTCGCTGTTGTTATCAGCATAGGCGGATATTGGTTTTTGGTATTCTGTAGGATTTGGATCTGGTTGTTCTTTGCTATCATCGCTTTTTACAGCATAAGCTTTGGATATTGGTGTTGTTTTTTCTTTAAGATATTGGTTTAAATATTGTTTTTTAAAAATTAGAAGTTGACTGATATTGAATTTTAACAGCTTTTCCCTTTCGGTTGTTGGATATTGGAAAACTATTTTTTTGATTTTATCAGGATGTTTGGACAATGATTGATATTTAATCTCTATCAATCAACTTCTGACACAAAGATGCGACGATAACACACCGTAAACAAGAGCGATATTGCTCTTTTTTACCGATGAAGTAATTACGCCTGCATAAGTAAATAGACTGCATAAAGATGAGTAATCATGCGTATAGAAGGCACGTAAATTTACGTATGCTGCAACTCCATCTCTTCATTAAGATGGATGCCAGGTTGCTAAAACACTTGTTATTACTGTGGTTTTGGGGTATAGTATCTTTTCAGTTTAATAAAGATACCTGGGTAGTACTGCAGGGCATATATTAAAAAAGGGTCATAAAAGAAAAACTTCCACAGTAATTTGCTTTTGCAAAAATGCTGTGGAAGTCAATTAGGTAAACCAACATTTTACACTCTGGGGTTGGTTTTTCAGGAATAGATTTTTTTACTTTGGGTAAAATAAGTTAATCCTGGTCTCAGTGTTTCATCATCTTCGCCACCGTCGCTCTGTTTAGAAGCTAAGGCTTTGGGGTAACTGATTGGTTTGGTTTTTCCTTGGATTTGGTTTTTTGGTTTTTCTGCCTTTTTACTCTTTTAAAAGTAAAATGGTTTTAGGATCATGGTTTTTGGTCTTCTACAGGATTTGGTTTTTTTGGTTTTTCTACCCTCTTACTTAATTGGAAGCAAGTTGGTTTTAGGATCATGGTCTTGGTCTTCTACAGGATTTGGTTTTGTTTTGCCATCGTCGCCGCTTTTGGCAGCATAGGCGGATATTGGTTTTGTTTTCTTTGTAATCTTCTACAGGGTTTTAGATCTTCTTTTGGTTTTTTTGCTATCATCGCTTTTGAGGGCATAAGCAGGAAATTGGAATTAGTGGTTTTTCAGTTGGATAATAATGATTTTGATATTTTGTATTTTTTTTTTAAAAAAATTAGAAGTTGACTGATATTGAATTTTAATGGCTTTTCGTCTTTCGAGTTTTTGGATATTGGAAACTCATTTTTTTGGTTTATCAGGATTTGGACTGTGATTGATATTTAATCTCTATCAATCAACTTCTGACACAAAGATGGGGCTGATTAGCAGCGTAAACAAGAGCGCATTTGCTCTTTTTTACGGGTGAAGTAAATACGCATGCCTTAGTAGTTAAACTGTTTTTGTAATGTGAAAGATACCATTTTGCTAACCGTATTTTTACTCATAATAATTTATTACCCACATATAAAAGAGAATGCTGCATCAGCTATGATGCAGCATTAGTATGGCTTTAAGTAGAATAAGTAAAATCCCTATGCTATTATTTGCTCAGGCTTTGTATAATGTCGTATTTGGTAACTATATGAAAAAAACCACTTTCATCTTTGCTCAGTACAGCACCGTTTTCTTTATTTATATAAGAACTTAAGCGTTCTAC
>JBKJSJ010000344.1:0-9423 GCA_046595965.1 Ferruginibacter sp. | reverse complement strand
ACTCCGTTTTACTACAACGATTCTGAGACCCGCAATATATTCAGAAATTTATAAAAATTTTATTGCCGAAATAGAAATGATTAATACTATAGATGGCTGGACTGTGCAACTGAACCTACACAGCAGAAAAGCAGATAATGAAAAGTATTAACAGCGTTTTTTTATATAGGAAGAAGTATCTCAAAAATAAATATACTAAAATAGAGTGCAGGCTGATAAGGCAAAAATTTGGGAAATTTGATTATAGAGATTTGATTTATAAATTAACCCAATACTTTCCTATACCCAAATACTCCGGTACATATCGGCATTTATCAAACGCTACCGTACAAAAACTACCCGAAATTTCAGCCAGTACCCTTTAGCCTAATATGAAATTCCGTTTGGTAGATTATAAACTTTACACAGTGCTTTATTATTTCCTAAAAACCCAGCATCTTCTCCAAAGAATCCTTAACCCCCATTAGCATTTTATTTAATTTTATTACCTGCTTACCAGTTGAGGATGAGAGTGCATCAATAATAATTTCAAGATGCTCTATTTCTGCCATTTTTTTGGCGCTCGATCCTACCCTGGCCCATATTTTTCTGTAAGCCATCAGCAATTCATCAAAATCTTTTTGGGTATTTTTTTGTGGCTGAAGCAGTCTTTCGCAAAGCATAATATTTACGCCTGCTATCTGTTCATCGTATGAGTATGCAACCATTCTGCCAGCAGCCAATTCTTTTTTCTTTCCGGCCAGCATGGCCAGCATTGTATTAAAGGAGGGCAATTCGTACTTCAATGTTCCTGTACCAATGAATTGATCCCACTTGCGTTCGCCCAGCATTACCAGCATACTTTCTATGGTGTACCAGTTTATTAATGGATATAGTTTAGATTCTTCGCCGGCTACGTTATATGCATGCTGATAATTGTAAGCGGCATCTGCAAGGGCCTTCTTTTTTTGCCCAAGCGCATTGCTTACAAAAGCCCTCCGCTTATGCGTACTTCCCAACAGGTTAAATCTTTCTGCTGTAGGACTTATGTAGAGAAGATTTTTTAACTCATCAATATTTTTATTCATCTGCGACAATGCATCCGGAGATTTTATAATTTTATTTTTAAATTCATAGACTGTTTTTTTGGCTTTGGTATTACAAAATATTTCCAGGGTAGAAACATAAAAAGCTGCTTTTTCCATCTGCATCAAATCATTAAATTTAGAAAGTGCCAAATCGTATTTTAAGAGTTGTGCATAAATGAATGCTTCTTTTTCTGTAATGGCAGCATTGCGTATCCCAGCCTTATCTACCTGCCCGCTTATCTCATTTAATTTTGTAAGTATTTCATCATCCGTTCTGGCTCCCATGGCCATATTGTTATATAAATTATCGAGGTCTATTTCTGCTTCTTCTTCTATTACATATTCCCATGGAGTAATATTGCTGCTTTGACGAATATCAAATTTATAAAACGGATCTCCATAACACTGATAGGCTCCCCAGGTATTGTTGCGGTTGTTTTCGTCGTAACAATGTTTGCGTGCTTTTTTTACAGCATCACCAAAAGAATCTCCACCCAGCATGGCATTGTAAAATGTATTTGCAAAAGACAATGCACTGGTATCGTCAACTGCCCAGCCAGCCACAATTACAGCCCGCACACCATTTCTTATCAACTGCACTCCAATACTTGCAGCCAGTTGGTATCGGTTGCGGTACAATGCTTCAGCAGTGGCATCTGTTTTGCCCAGGTAGCAGCAGTTTACAAAAACAAATTCGGGCACCGAACTCATTTGTGCTATTTCGGCTGTAGTAAGAAAAAGGTCTTTTCCAATTACCATTCCAGAGCGGGCCGGTTCTGCTTCATTAAAAACCCCATGCCCGGCCAGGTGAATGATTTTATAATCTTTTGAAAAAAGTTTTTTTATAATGCCGGCAGATTTTTCTTTAAGACTACTGGTCGTTTTTAATTCATTAAACGCCAGTTTTTTTGCTACCATTTCTGCTTCGGTATATGCCCCGGGAAGTTGATTGATAAAGCCGTCTAAAAAAGGATCTCCCACTACCAACGCATTATTTACGATAACATTGTTTATTCTAAAGGGCGTATCTTTTATACTTAACTGGCGAATCATTCCTGCATTGATGCACAAGGGCTTTACGTCTGTAATGCTGTCCTGCAGCAGTTCCCATGGATAAGCGGCTGTAAAATTGTCGAGCACCCAGCTTGCATTGCTGCGGCGTTTAAGTTGCTCTTTAAAATCGTTGGGTACCAGCAGTTCAAAAATAGTTTTGGCCAGTTCCATGCTCCATGCATTGTTGGTAGAAATTTCGTCCAACATTTCTTTAATTAAATTGGGGCTCAGGTAAAGTTCTCTTTCCAGGTCACGGGCTGCACCAGTGGAAGCACTGAAAACAAAACAGGTTCGCTCTGTAGAATAGGGAATTGTTTCTTTTTGTTTTACAACAATCCTGTTCCACCAGGCTTCTCCACTGCGTGCCAGTATGCGTTTGCGGGCACCCAGCATATTTACAATTCTTTTATTGGTTTGAATATTCAACATGCGGTCTTCTTCTTTTTCTATTTTGCGAAGCGAATAAAAACATCCCAATGCCGCATCTTCATACAGTTCTACAAATTCCAATTGCTGAATAACCGGGCCGGATTCTGCATGCATTTTTTTTATTTTAGCATTGGCATTCTGCACACCCTGTATAACTGCCCTTACAGAATTTTCGATGCTCAAGCCACCATATCCACTTCCTACAATAAGGGCAGAAATTCCAATAGCCCCATCCTGGTTAGTCATACAGGATTTATTTTTATCAATATCCAAAAGATATTTGCTCACACCCATTTCTACGGTTTGCGTTAATTGAAAAGCAGTGAATGCACTTTGATTGCCGAGGCCAACAATTACTGCCCCTTTAAAATTTTCATTCATAGCAATAAAAACTTCGCTGCTGCCAATTTCTCCGGGATAAATACTTAACTGGTGCCTATCTGACAATGCAAAATTCAGTTGTCTGTCTATCTGTGCTTCGGCACTGGTAATACCATCGTTTAAAAAATGTCCGGCTAATAAAGGATAAGATGCATAACGCAGATCGCCATTGCAAACAGAAATTTGCAAACGGGTTTCGGGAATTATGGTAGTTTCCTGCGATGTTAATCCAAGCAATACATTTTCTACAGCTTCCGGCGAAAGATCATGATCATCTATTACGGGTGTTTTAAATAATTTTTCTGTACCCCTTACTACCGGTCTTATTTTGCTGAACACTGCAGTGGCACCGGAAATTAAAATATCCTCTATCCCCCTGAATAATGAAGGTTCGTTGGCCAGGGCACCATGCGATACATTTACATAATACACTGCATTATTCTCCAGCATTTTTTTAGGGATACCACTCTCCCAGGTTACACTTTGGTCTCCTTCGGCAGTGCTTAAAAAAGTTAATACCTTACCTTGCTCCGTTGTATCAATGCGGTATGCACAGGGAGTAGCTTTATCTTTTCCGGCAATGTAAACAGCATTGTCAAAGTCTGTATCTGTAATGGAACTAAGGGCCAGGTTTCTGTAATCGGTAAATGTTTTTAAATCGGAGGCTAACGGTAAGGGCCAGCCGCTGTCGCCCAGGGCATCCTGCATGAGTTGCCAGTTTTGTGGCTGGCCAAAATCATTGATACCATCTTTTGTAAGTGGCAGTAAACTAAGCAGCCCCGGGAACCTGGAGAAGATAGCCAGTAATTCTTTTTTGCTGTGAAAAATATCGAGCTTGCTTATTTTGTCAATTATTGCATCATTGCCAAACAATACATAAGGAATGCGGAAAGAACCGCCCAGCGGGGCCCCCAGGAAAATGAGCTGAAAACCCGCAGACTCATTGAGCTTTCTCCAGGTGGTTCTCTGTGTAACCATAAAATCTCTTACCAAAACCCCGCCCATGGAGTGGCCAATTATTTTTATGGGTTGTTTATAAGAAAGCAGTTCTTCTATTTTATTTTTAAAAATAATGGCTGATTGATTTAACTGCATGCGCCAGTCAAATGCAAACGTAACCACATCATAATTCTGCTGCAGGTGTTTTACAATTTTAGCGTAGGAAGTTTTTATAAGCGATGGCGCTTTTACATCTGCATTTTTTATATCTAGTTTTTTTAATTCGCCCGCCAGGAAACGCAGGTAATTTATCCAAACCAATTTATCATCCGATGAAAGGTTGGAGCCCATGATACCGGGAAGTAAAACAACAATGGGCCTGGTGCCAGTAACTGTTTGAGAAAAAACCTGGCCGCCATCTAGTTTCAAAATCGCATTCCTGTCTAAACCGACAGCACCTTTTTGCAGGGGTTGAAATCCTATAATGGGGCTGTCTGCAAGTGTTTTCAATGCATTTAGAAGAGCAGCCTGCGTAGCAATGTTTTTAAAATAATGAAAATGATCTACGTCGGTGGCTTCATCAAAGAAATACTGCACAGCACTCTGCCTTACTGAGCCACGATACATGGAAGCAGTGTTTACCACCAGGTCGTTATTTTTTGTAAAGAACAGTTTTGATGCAATGATGAGGAGTGCTTTAAAATTAAATTTTGTTTTGCAGTTGCCACTGATAATGGCCAATGGATTATCTAATGACACAGTAGTTGCCTGGCTGTTTAATGCTTTTATAAAAGGAGAGTCGGGATTCATGGCTTCCAGGCCGGGCAGAGTGTCTGCATCGTTTTTGCAATTGATAACGGAAGATGTCAGGCTTTTAAAAGAAACATACACCGGGTTTGCCAACTGGCCGGTGGCCAGGCCCACAAGATTAAAAGTCATATTGAAAAAATTATCCATCCTGTCGGAGGCAAGCGTGGTACCACTTGCAGGGCATGCCACCCTGATAAATTTACTAACACTTATTTTTTTATTGATGAGCAATTTATTAATGGCATCAATATTTTTTAAATCACTGCTGCGGTTTTCTTTTTTAAGAAAAGCCATTTCATTGGCATCAAACCCACGGTTTTTTTCATTGCTGCTGCAAAAGCGTGCCAGCACATCGCCCACCAGGCCTCCCCTGGAATGGCTGATTAACTGCACCGATGCGGTTTGTGGCAATTGCTGCACAATATCCAACACATTCTGAAGGGGGCTTTTGGTAAGTGTTTCATGTTCCAGTGCAAGCACATGTCCTTCATAGTTCTGGTGAATATAATTCCATACATCAGTTTGCAACAGCTCCCCAAAAGAACCCCTGGTAGAAGAATTGGTACCATGCAAAAACAATAACCAGGGCTTGTCGGAAACGGCTGCATTAAAAGGTTTAAATTGAAAACTTTTATCTACCAGGTAAAGCCCGCTCCTGCCGTCTAATTGTTTTTTCTCCAGGTCGGCAGCCAGTTCTTTTATTTCTACATTTAATTTTTTCTTTGTAAAAACATTCAATGCTTTAAGCAAAATATCTCCAACAAGTCCTCTTTCTTCATGCACATTATTGATGCCCGATGGAATAACGAAAGCATCGCTGGCAGAACGTTTTACGGCTACAGCTTCGGGAAAAATATCTTCCAATGTATCGGCATTGCAAAACCAGGTGGTATCATCTTCAAACTTTAGCTCTACCACTTCGCCATTTTTTAAATTTATTTCATGGCTGTCTGCAATGCCCCGGCTGCTGCTTCCAAGTTGGTACGACTCTTTTAACTGAAATATATCTTCAGAAGCATCGGAAGTGATAACCGTTTGCTTACTTCCTTTTACAATAATTTTTTTAATACTCATAAAACGTTTTTTTGGGTGGTTAAAGAATGAGATCAATAGATCCGGATGAAAGAACGGGTATGCAGGTGGTTGCAATTAGTAAATAAATATTTTTTTTGTTTGCGTATATAAAATTCCATTGTTTATTTAGTTCCTCTTTTTTACAAGAACTAAAAACATATTTCAGTAACCCATCAGTGTTTGTATTAATGGTAAGCAATGCTGCTTTTTTTAGTTATGATTTTTTTATGAACGTTTTTTATTGTCATTTCAGATGCGGCGTTTTCCCGCTATTTCCATTATTTACCGAAACAAAGAAAACTTTTGCAGATAAAGAGGGATTAAGGTTTTACTAATTTCTAAAAAAATAAGTACAATGTCAAGTTTAAATTAATTTATTTACTGTAATACAACTTAATAGGCTTGTTTAATAAGCTTAATATATGGAGGGATTCTGCGAGGCAACATATATCTTTTTAGTGGACTATTGTGGTGATTTAACAACAATTAAGTGGCTTAAAATAATTATGGCATAGTTTTCTCTATATAGGTAATAAAAATAGAGTATTCGATTACTTTCGGGTTTAAAACCTTTCTTTTAATAGGTCGTTGCTAACCAACTTAAAGCCTGAAAAATAATCAAAAAAATATTTTTTATAAAATCTCTAATTAAAAACTTTAAAACAAATGATTATGAAAAAAATATTTTACCTATTAGCAATTACTGCGGTCTTTGCAGCTTGCAAAGGAAAGTCAGGGAATGATTTAAATGCTAATAAAGAAATTATCTCATTAAGTGATTCTACTTTTTATAACAGTAACTACAATACCGATACAGGTGCCGTAGCAAATCCTGAAGATTTTACAGGAGGTGCAGTAGTATCTGGTAAAGCTACCGTTCCAAAAACAGCTACTGCGCCTGCAAGAAGAAGTTCTGGCGGATCTTATACAAGGAGTTCTGGAAGCAGCTCAAGCTCGGGTGCAGGAACAAGCACAAGCAGTGCACCTGCCAGAAGAAAAGGTGTTAGCAAAGCTGCTCAGGGAGCCATTATTGGTGGTGTAGGTGGTGCTGTAGCAGGTGCAGTTATTGGCAAAGGTAAAGGTGCTATTATTGGTGGTGTAGTTGGTGCAGCGGGTGGTTATATAATTGGACGCAGCAAAGATAAAAGAGACGGCCGTGTAAATTAATACATGATTTTACATCTTATTAATACTTAAATAAATTCTTACTTTTTACATATAGCACCCATTACAAAAATTATTTTTGATATGGGTGTTTTTTTATGCTCAACCTTATTTAATTTTGAAAATTATGTCAGCATGTAATTTTAATATTCCTTTTACTGGTGAACCTTCAATCGTTCTTGATAAAGCAAAATCTGCAGTAGAAAAACAAGGAGGTAATTTTGCAGGGAATACCCAACAGGGTAATTTTAATGTAACTTTCTTTGGCCAGGAAATTAATGGGTCATATACAGTTTTGGGCAATGAACTGCTAATAGATATAGAAAGTAAACCATTTATGGTACCTTGCAGCGCAATAGAAAGCTTTTTAAAAAGCCAGGTTATTTAATTGATATGTTCTAATAGTTACATACAATTTTTTCTATATAATTTAAGCATTGTAGCAAATTCTCTACAACATCCCTTTAGGACGTATCTAATTCTCAAAATTTTCATTAATTAAATTGACAGCAATAAGCATTTTACACAGCTACTGTTATTCATTTATTTTGTGCTCAATCGCAGGATACAGATTGTTGAATTTTCATTGTGTAAATAAGAAATGTTTGTAAAAAGGACGCTCCTCTTTTAGCTTATAAAGTAATAAACTGCATTTAACAACTATAAATCACCTTTCATCTATTTTTTAAAAATTAATTGAAAAAGGAATCTCAAATTGCATGCAACAAAAAAGTCTGAATCAGGTTTTTTTCTAATGCAATATTGAAATGAAAAAAATTTCTATAGTCCTTATCCTCCTGTTTTTTTTGATGGCCGCAAAAGCACAAGACACTGTTCGCAGTATTAGGGCAGTTCGTAGTTCACTTTCTGTTAAGGTAGATGGTTTGCTTACAGATGCTGCATGGAAAACTGCTGCAGCATTTAATAATTTTACAGAACAACGACCGGTTTTTGGCAATAAAGAAAATGAAAATAGCAAAACTGAAGCATGGATTTTATATGATGATAATGCTGTTTATGTGGCTGGGTTCTGCCACGAAAACATTGCCGATTCCATTTCTACAGAACTGGCGGGCAGGGATAAAATTGGTGTGAATGATTTTGCAGGAATAATGTTTGATACCTATCTTGATAAAATAAACGGAACAGGATTTTATGTAACTGCATTGGGGGAACAATATGATGTAAAATATTCCCTGGGCAATGAGGATGCAAGCTGGAGCTGTGTGTACCAGGCTGCTACAAAGATTAATGACAGAGGCTGGACATTTGAAATGCGTATCCCCTATTCTGCCCTTCGCTTTAGTAAAGCAAACATACAAAACTGGGGAGTGAATATTATACGAAAACGTACTAAAGCAGGTAGGCAATATTCGTGGAGCCCGCTTAACCCCAACAAATTTGGAATGATAAACCAGGCCGGAATTTTAACGGGTATAGAAAATATAAAAGCTCCCCTGAGACTTTCTTTTTCTCCTTATCTTTCTTCCAATGTAAATCATGTGCCCAGCTCTGTGAGTAAAAAAAATATAAACGCATCGGTAAATGGTGGCATGGATGTAAAGTATGGCATCAGCAAAGCCTTTACTTTAGATGTTACTTTGATACCCGATTTTGGACAGGTGCAGAGCGATAACCAGGTGCTTAACCTTTCGCCCTTTGAAATAAAATTTAATGAGAACCGTTCTTTTTTTACAGAAGGAACAGAACTGTATAATAAAGGAAATTTTTTTTACAGCCGCAGAATTGGTGGAAGGCCCTTGCATATTTCCAGGCCATACGAATTAAAAAATATTGATGACAGTATTTTGAAAAATCCATCTGAAACAAAATTAATAAATGCCACCAAACTTAGTGGCCGCACTGCCAAAGGACTTGGCATTGGCATTTTTAATGCTGTTACCAAAATGCAGTATGCCAGTGTTCTTAATAAAAATACTAATGAAACATATAAAATAGAAACGAGCCCGCTCACCAATTACAATATTATTGTACTGGATCAAACTTTAAAAAACAACTCGAGCATTACCCTGGTAAACACCAGTGTGCTGCGAAATGCAAAAGACTATGATGCCAATGTAACGGCTGTGCTTTATGATTTGTATGATAAAAATATAAACTGGAATGTTTGGGGCAAAGCAGCCAACAGCCGGATATTGGGAATAGAACCCGGCAAAAATATTTCGGGTATTATGTACGAAATAAATGCGGGTAAATTCAGAGGTCCATTAAATTTTGAGGTACACCATTATTTAGCCGATGAAAACTATCAGCAAAATGATCTTGGATATTTCAACAATAATAATTACAGCAACTACGCTATCAATAGCTGGTATAAAATAAATAAACCAAAAAACTTTTATAACAGTCTCTTTTTTTCTGTAGGTGCCAACTATTCTCAATTGTATAAACCACGTAAATTCCAGTACATAAACATTTACGGCAGGGCCAACAGCCAGCTAAAAAACCTTTGGAATGCAGGCGTGAATGCAGCCTTTAATCCGGA
>JBKJSJ010000264.1:0-12837 GCA_046595965.1 Ferruginibacter sp. | reverse complement strand
AAGCTGGCTGCCTGTTTTATTTTTTGAGTCAGTTCCTCATCGGCACGGCTTGGCTTTAAACTGCCCGATGGATGGTTATGACTTAATACGATAGAGGTAGCATCTGCTTCTAATGCTTTTTTTAAGATTACTCTTGGGTCGGCAATGGTGCCCGTAAGGCCTCCCGTGCTTACAATCTGGAAGCTGATAACTTTATTGGCCCTGTTTAAAAAAACAACTGCAAAAACTTCATAAAAATAATCCTTCAAAATTGTTTTAAGATAATTGGCTATTTCGCCACTGGTTCTCACAATTGTTTTTGAAAAAAAATCAGCGCTATGCCGTCTTCTTCCTAATTCAAGTGCAGCGGCAATAGTGATTGCTTTAGCTTCACCAATTCCTTTTAATTTCTGAAATTCTTTAAGGGTTAATTTTCCTAATTCATCTAAATTATTATTACCAAGTGCCAGTACATCTTTGCCAATTTCCAAAGCAGATTTTTCTTTGTTGCCATTATTGATGAGGATCGCAAGCAGTTCTGAATTGCTGAGTGCTGCTGCACCTTTGGCAAGCATTTTTTCCCGGGGTCTGTCATCTGCTGCCCAATTTTTTATAGAGGATGAAAGTTTTTTTATAGTATCCATAAAACGAAATTTTAATTCACAATAACTAAATGTATTTTCGCAGTTCCTTCAATTTAAATCTCAATAACACACTACATGCAATCGAATGTAAAAATATTTTCGGGAACCGGCTCACAATACCTGGCTGAAAAAATAGCAAAAAAATTTGGAGAACCCTTGGGTAAAGTAAATATACAAAGGTTCAGTGATGGAGAAATAGGAGTTGAGTTTAAAGAAAGTATCCGGGGGAAATCAGTTTTTTTAATTCAAAGCACTTTTGCTCCCGCAGACAATCTGATGGAATTGTTGCTTATGATTGACGCTGCAAAAAGAGCCTCTGCATATAAAGTTATAGCTGTAATGCCTTACTATGGATTTGCAAGGCAGGATAGAAAAGACCGGCCAAGGGTTGCTATTGGCAGTAAGTTAGTGGCCAATATGCTAACAGCCGCCGGTGCCGACCGGGTTATAACAATGGATTTGCATGCACCACAAATTCAGGGATATTTTGATATTCCGGTAGACCACCTGGACTCTTCTGCCATTTTTGTTCCATACATAGAAAATCTTCAATTACAAAACCTCACTTTTGCAGCACCCGATGTAGGAAGTGCAAACAGGATAAGAGAAATTGCGAGCTATTTTGAATGTGAAATGGTTATTTGCGATAAGCACCGGAAAAGAGCCAATGAAATAGCAAGTATGGTAGTTATTGGAGACGTTACAGACAGGGATATTGTGCTCATTGATGATATTTGTGATACTGGTGGTACACTGGCCAAAAGTGCAGGATTAATGATAGAGAAAGGAGCCAGGAGTGTAAGAGCTCTTTGTACACATCCTGTATTAAGCGGCAACGCTTACGAAAATATTCAAAATAGTGTTTTGAGCGAACTGGTAGTATGCGATACTATTCCCATTAAACCTATCTGCGATAAAATAAAAGTGCTTTCTACCGATGAGTTATTTGCAGTAACTATCCGCAATGCTTATGAAAACAAGAGTATTAACAGCCTGTTTATAAAAGGCAGGGTGAAAAATATTAAATAGAATAAGGTTGGGAAATATACTGATAGAAGTTGTCTTGTAAATAAACCAAAAAACCCTGATTCCAATAAGACAAAACCCCTACCTTTGCGCCTCATAAAAAAATAATAAAAAAATGAAATCAATTACAATCCAAGGACAACTGAGGACCGAAAGCGGAAAAAAAGCCACCCGCCAACTTCGCTCTCAGCAACTGGTGCCAGCTGTAATTTATGGTGGTAAATCTGAAATTAATTTTTCAGCACCCATAACTGCTTTTAAAAGCATCGTTTACACAGCAGAATTTATGTTTGCAGATATTACTGTAGAAGGCAATACTTACCGTTGCATCTTAAAAGACCTTCAGTTTAATAAGGTAACCGACACTCTTATCCACGTAGATTTTCTGGAACTGGTAGAAGATAAAAAAGTAATAGCTACTTTGCCATTGAGATTTGTTGGTACTGCGATAGGGGTAAAAGCCGGAGGTAAATTAGTGACAAAAATGAAATCTGTTAAGGTTAAAACTTTACCTAAATATCTGAAAGAACATATTGATGTTGATATTAATGGATTGGAGCTAAATGAAAACATCAGGGTACAGGATATAGTAGCAGAAAACATGGAAATTATGAACTCTCCACGAATTCCAATTGCTTCTGTAACGATGACCCGCCAATTAAAACAGGAAGAGGCAACAGCCGCTAAAGCACCAGTCGCCGCCAAAGCACCTGTTGCAGCTAAGACACCAGCAGCAGCTAAAAAATAAGATTACAAATCAGTTATAAAATAAATGCCCTTTTTTAAGGGCATTTATTTTATAAAGGCGATAGGTAGTAAAAGCTAAACTTAGCTACCTTTGCCCACTTAAATTATATAGCATGGGAATGGATAGGAATACCCTGATTGGGTTTGGATTGATAGGGGCTTTGTTAATAACAATGTTTTTAATTAACAGTAAGAGCCGCCTGGCTTATGAAGGAGAACAAAAACGCATCGCAGATTCTATAGCTGCACTAAAGCCAAAAGCGGATACCAATACCCTAAATATAAATGCTGCCAAAGCAGATACTAATACTTTAATTAAAACTCCAACAGAAATTCAGGCAGTTACCGAAACAGGACAACAGGTACAATTGGAAAATGAAGTAATGAAGGTTACTTTCAACAGCAAGGGGGCACAACCTGAAAGAGTAGAACTTAAAAAATATAAAAAAGCCGATGGAAGCCCTGTAATACTTTTGGAGGGGGAGTTTAATAAATTTTCTTATGCTATTAATACAGGAACCAACCAAACTGCTCAAACATCCGATTTAGTTTTTAAGCAGCAACCCGTGGTCATTAATGCCGATAAAAGCCAGGTTTTGGCTTTTATAAGATCTGATTCTTCGGGCCAGCAACTAGTACATCAGTACATCATCCGGCCAGGGGAATACATGATCGATTTAAATATTTCTGTAGGATCTGTTTCCCGGTTATTTACACAAAATATTGTAAACTTTCTTTGGCAGTCTGAAACAGAAAGAATAGAAAAGGACCATAAATATGAACTAACACAATCAAATATTTCTTACCTGCAAGATGGAAGTTATGATTTTGAATATACCCATAAACCGGACGAGAAAAAATTAAATAAAGCAGTAAATTGGATAGCTGTAAAGCAACAGTTTTTTGCTTCTGCATTGATAGCAAAAAATAAATTTTCGGCTGCTAATGTAAAGTGGACTATTCCGGTTGATACCAGTATTAATTATTTATCAAGAACAGTTACAACCGCATCCTTAACACTTCCTGCAGCAAATAATGCTGCTATTCCACTTCAATTTTATTTTGGCCCCAGCGATTATAATACTTTAAAAAAGTATGACAATAAAATGGAGAATATTGTGCCCTATGGTAGCGGGATTTTTTCATTTGTAAAATATATCAATCGATATTTCCTTTTACCTGTTTTTGATTTTTTACAAAAGCATGTTGCTAGCATGGGGATGGTTATTTTATTACTTACACTGCTTATCCGTTTAATAACGTCTCCTATTTTGTATAAGAGTTATCTAAGTGGTGCCAAAATGAAAGTGCTGAAACCAGAAGTAGATGCGCTGAAAGAAAAGTATAAAGATGACCAGCAGGTGTTTGGTATGGAGCAAATGAAATTGTGGCGTAGCGCAGGAGTAAATCCTTTAGGTGGATGTTTGCCGGCTTTATTGCAGATCCCAATCTTTATGTCGCTTTATTATTTCTTTCAGTCTAATATAGACTTGCGGGGTAAAAACTTTCTCTGGGCCAAAGACCTTGCGGCTTATGATTCTATTTACAATCTTCCATTTAATATTCCTTTTTATGGCGATCACGTTAGTTTATTTACACTAACAGCTACCCTTACCAGTTTACTCATTTCTGTTTACAGTATGAGCACTATGCAGGACAACAGTAACCCTGTGATGAAATACATGCCTTACATTTTCCCCGTTCTTTTATTAGGTGTATTTAATACATTGCCTTCTGCACTTACCTGGTACTATACTATTTCCAATACCATTACACTTATTCTGCAGGTTGTAATACAGAAGTATATTATTAATCATGATAAGATTATGCAGCAGATGAATGAGAACCGAAAAAAGCCGGTAAAAAAATCTAAAATTCAAGAGCGCATGGAAGCCATGCAGGAAAGTCAGAAAAAGCTGCAGAGCCTTAAAAATAAAACTGCAAAAAAATAAACTTTAGTTAAATTATGAAAAGCCTGCATCTTAAACCCTGCAGGCTTTTTTTGATTTGGCCATTCCGGTGATTATTGGCATGGGATTATGTTATCTTTAGTAAAACATTTACTCTTTTATGAAGCCCTCTATTAAAATACTTTCCTCTCTTTTATTTTCTGTCACTGTTTTTAATGCATTTGCTCAAAAACAGTTTACGGAAGGATTATTGCAATATAAAATTTCGATTGAAACCGCTAAAACAGAAACACCTGTTGTAAATTCTTTGAATGGTGCAGAACTTACCCTTTACCTGAAACCAACTGCCAGCAGATCTGAAATGAAAAGTTCGCTAGGTATTGAATCTACTGTGTTTGATAGCCGTAGTGGGAGTGGATTTATTCTTAAAGAATACAGTGGCCAAAAATTGATGATTACAATGAATGAAAACAACTGGTCTCAAAAAAACAGGCTGTATGAAAACATGAATTTTTCAATTGAAGAAGGAACAATAGCTGTTGCAGGATATCAATGTAAAAAAGCAACAGCAGTATTACCGGATGGTAAAGTGTTTATTGTTTATTATG
Source organism: Ferruginibacter sp. (assembly GCA_046595965.1). GTDB lineage: Bacteria > Bacteroidota > Bacteroidia > Chitinophagales > Chitinophagaceae > Ferruginibacter. The sequence continues at coordinate 7,923 of JBKJSJ010000264.1, read as the reverse complement.
ATCCTGGTATATTGATCAGTAATAAAAAGTATAATAATGCTTTTTCAAAACTTCCTGGTTTACCTGTTCAGTACGAATTACAATCAGGCAACCTGAATTTCAGGTACACGATTACTAAAGTGGGTTATGATGCCGTACCGTTATCAAAATTTGAAGCTCCTAAAACTGGATTCAGGGTAATGACTTATGATGAAAATCAACAATTGAAAAAAGGGAACTAATAAAAAAACCTCGGGAGAGGTTTTATAATTTAGGTTTTATAATCAATTTCATTCCGGTGTATCCCTGCCTTATTTCCGGAACTAATACTTTTTGTTTGTAAGGGACAATATAAATAGTATTCCCTTTCTGATAAGTAATTAACGTATTATAAATAATTGAACTTTTATTAGTTTCAATATTACTTAATAAGGATCCTTTATATCTTAAACCAGTTTTAAGATTAAAAGACAATGCTTTTGAAAAAGTAGTATTATTAATAATATTTAAAGAAACCTTACTCTTCTTTTTGCCTACACCCCTATCCGCAAAAGTATTAAGCATAATACCATTTAGTAAAAAAAGCAGCAATAATATTTTTATTCCTTTTCCCATTTCAATTAATAATCTTTACAAATATATAACAATATACAGGATATTTTTACCATCCATAAAGATTCCTGACTTTTATTTAAAAACAGTTATTTAAAAAAAGGGTCCCGTAAAATTTTGATTTTAATAAATAATAGCTAAATTACCTTAACCTATTACTTAAAAGATGAGTAAATTCCCTTACAGGCAAGATCGAGAAGAATTAAAAGCATTGCTGCAGCAATTTGATAATTTAAAAGCGGGAATGCCCAATTCCTTCATTGAAGAGGATGGGTTTGAGCGTATCATAGATCATTTTGAGGAAAAAGAACACTATGTACAGGGATTGGAAGCAGTAGAGTTTGCTGTTTCACAATATCCTTATTCCTCTTCACTGTTACTCATTAAAGCCAACTTACTTATAATTCTTAGAAAATATAATGAAGCACTCTTTATACTGGAGCAAGCAGAATTAATGGATATTAGCGATACTACTTTATATATTTTAAAAACTGATGTTTACCTGGCATTGGATAAACAGGAAAAGGCAGCAGAATTACTGGAGGCAGCCATAGAAATATTTGAAGGGGATGAAAAACTGGATTTACTTTTTGAACTGGCAGATGTATATGACGATTATGAAAATTTTGAAAAGGTCTTTGATTGTTTTGCAGAAATTTTAAAGTTAGATCCAAACAGTGAGGAAGCTTTATATAAAATTTGTTTTTGGACCGATTTTACCGGCAGAAACGAAGAGAGTATTAAACTGCACCAGGTAATAATAGAAGAATATCCATTTAATGAGCTTGCCTGGTTTAATCTTGGGGCAGCATATCAGGGTATAAAATTGCACGAAAAAGCCATAGATGCTTATCACTATGCAGTGGCTATAGATGAAAAATTTGATTATGCTTACCGCAATATGGGAGATGGTTTTATAAGGCTTAGAAAATATAAAGATGCAATAGAAGTGTTAGAAAAAGTATTAGAGCTTGCACGTCCCGAAGCTGTTATTTACGAAGCAATAGGCCATTGTTACGATAAACTTTTTAATTATCCACAGGCAAGGTTTAATTATAAAAAGGCTGCTCATTTAAACGCAGAAGATAGCCAGATGTACTATAAAATTGCCTGTACATACATGAATGAAGGTGCCTGGCAAAGTGCAATAAAGCAGTTGCAGTTAGCTGCCAGGATGCATCGCATGCAGCCAGAATATAACCTGGCATTGGGGCAATGCTACATGCAGTTAAATAATATTGATGAAGCCATTACTTATTTTGGAAATGTAGTAAGAGTGAGGCCAAAAAATATGAATGGCTGGCTGGAACTCCTTAAATGTTTACTATCTGCCGGTTTATATGAAGAAGGGATAGAATATGCAGATTTTGCCCTGGAACAAACAGAACAAAAGCCCATCTTCCTTTTTTATAAAAGCATGTTCCTGTTTGCAGAAGGTAAGTTTAAAGAAGCTTCACTTTACCTGGAAAATGGGATGCTGGCCAATCCCAAATTAATAAAGAAATTTATTGAATTAAATCCTTCCATATTACAACATCAGCAGGTAGTGGAAATAATTGCCCGCTATAAAAAACAAAAGTTCTTCAAATAACTGATTTGTATCATTTGCAATCCTGCAATTGTTGGCTTCAATTGAATATATTTGCAGCCTCAAAATACTACAGCATATATGAATTTTTATCTCAGCCAGATTCCGGAAAGAAATATAAAACCTCGTACACATGGCATTACAATGGTTATGGATAAAGGACTTAGCGTAGAAGAAGCAAGAAACTTTATGAACGCATCTCACCCACATGTAGATATGGTAAAATTAGGTTTTGGCACCGCTTATGTAACGCCTAATTTAAAAGAAAAGCTGGAAGTGTACCGTTCATTCGATGTGCCGATTTATTTTGGAGGCACCTTATTTGAGGCTTTTTTAATTAGAAACCAGTTTGAAGATTATATCAGTTTGTGCAAAGAATATGGAGTGAGTTATATGGAAGTAAGTGATGGATCCATCACTATTCCTCATGCCGAAAAATGCGGGTATATAGAAAAACTTACCAAACATGGTATTGTACTAAGTGAAGTAGGTAGCAAAGATGCGGCTCATATTATTCCTCCATATAAGTGGATAGAATTGATGAAGGCAGAGTTAAGTGCAGGTTCAACTTATGTAATTGCCGAAGCCCGTGAAGCAGGTAATGTAGGTATTTACAGAGGTACGGGTGAAGTAAGAGAAGGGTTGGTGCAGGAAATTTTAACTCAGATTCCTGAAGAGCAAATTCTTTGGGAAGCTCCACAAAAAGCGCAGCAATTATATTTTCTGGAATTAATAGGATGTAATGTAAACCTGGGTAATATAGCCCCATCCGAAATGATAGCTTTGGAGACAATGCGCATCGGGCTGCGTGGCGATACTTTTGAATTATACCTGGATAAAGAAAATATGTAATGAAATTATATGGGCTCATAGGATATCCGCTTGGTCATTCATTTTCAAAACAATATTTTACTCAAAAATTTGAAAAGGAAAACCTGTCAGATTGTTTTTTTGAATTATTTCCACTCATAAAAATAGACGAGCTTACTAATCTTATTCAATCACAGCTTTCTTTAAAAGGTTTGTGCGTAACCATTCCTTATAAACAATCTGTAATTCCTTTCCTTAACTCAATTAGTGAAGAAGCCAATAACATCGGGGCCGTTAATTGTATTGAAATATTACCCCAAGGTTTGAAAGGGCACAACACAGATGTAGTTGGATTTGAACAGTCATTCATTCCACATTTAAAGCCACATCACAGCAAAGCATTAGTGCTCGGTACAGGGGGTGCCTCCAAAGCCGTACAATTTGTATTAAATAAATTGAAGATTCCTTTTTTATTTGTATCAAGAGTTCCTGCAGGAAATCATTGTATTGGTTATAATAAAATAAATAAAGAACTACTGGAGGAATATACTGTCATTATTAATTGCACTCCTTTGGGAATGTATCCCAATGAAGATGCAATGCCCGAATTGCCATACCAAAATTTATCTTCGCAACATTATTTATACGATCTCATTTATACACCTGCCGAAACAAAATTTCTGCAACAGGGAAAACAAAGAGGTGCTACCATCAAAAACGGATATGAAATGCTCCTCATCCAGGCAGAAGAAAACTGGAGAATATGGAGCGGAATAGTGAATAGGTAATAGTGAATGAATAACAATAGAAAATTCATTATGGTCTGTTGTCTGTTGTCTGTAACTAAAAATATGAAATAACGTATTAATTTTCCAATAGTACTCTTAGTTTTTCCGGAACAATTACAACTTTCTTATTTACATAGTTAAAACAAACCATACCGGTTTTTGCTTTTGCAATTAATTTATTTCCCTGGTTTACGATAGCGTAAAATAATTCAAAACTTACAGCAGTCAACTCTCCAATGTACATTGTAACCTTCAGTTGATCTCCATAAAAAGATTCATTTTTATATTCAACTGCAAGATCACTCATTATAAGCCCTGTTCCTTCAATGTTCAATTCTGTATAGCCCAGTTGGCTTAACCATTGTACCCTGGCTTCGTGTATAATGCCTACCAGCGCATCATTGCCCGCATGATTGCCGTAATTTATATCAGTAATTCTTACCGGTATAATAACTGATGCAATAATTTTTTCTGGTATATTTATTTTAATTCTGGCCATTAAAAGTATTTAAAAACTGCACAAGTTTTTCAGTAGCTTTTTTGCGATGGCTGTATAAATTTTTTTCTTCCATATTCATTTCTGCAAAAGTTTTATCAGCACCGTCCGGAACAAAAACAGGGTCGTACCCAAAACCATTTTCTCCTTTTTCTGCTTCAATAATATGCCCTGTGCAGATTCCTTCAAACTGGTATTCTTTGCCATTCATTAATAAAGAAATAACAGTTCTAAACTGTGCGCTTCTTTCATTAGCACCCTTCATATTGTTCAACAGCTTAATGATATTATTTTTAAAATTGGAATCCTCTCCGGCATAACGGGCACTTTTTACGCCAGGCTCCCCATTTAAAATAAATACTTCCAGGCCCGTGTCTTCACTAAAACAATCTGCCCCGGATAATTTTTTAATTACAGTAGATTTTTCCCTGGCATTTTTTTCAAGTGTATCGTAAGGCTCGGGTATATCAATTGTGATGCCCGCATCTTTTAATGTTTTTATTGAAAAACGATTCCCCAGCACATGTCTTATTTCATCTGCCTTGTGTGGGTTATTGCTGGCAAATATTAATGTAGGAAGTGGCATTAAAAATTAGTTATTAAAGGAATATTTTTGAAGACAGGCCCATAATTTTGTTTTCTCTTCTTTATTATTATTAAGAACATTTAAAGAGGCAGAACTTATATAAGTCTGGTGATTATATTGCTGTAATTGGTAATTGGGAAAATGTAAAGGGAATTGCAATTCACCGGGATTTATTCCAAAAAGCAAAACCATTTCTGGTGTAAATTCTTTCATTAATAAATTATAATCCATTGCAGTATTTGTATTAAAATTTATCAGGGCAATGTCTGCCAGCGAGACATTGCAGGCCGATAAAATTCGTATCAGTAAGTTCAGGTCTGCATCAGGTAAAAAAGCAGCATCAGCTTCATTTACCACTACAAGAATATTTCTTTCATTTTTTCCTAAAAAAGCAATAGTAGCATTATTTGCAATGGAAGATTCTTTAATGGTAGAATCTAAATCAACCAATGATTTTTTATACAATTGCTGTACTAAAAAAGACCCAAGGTTAATATTATCTAAACTCATAAAATCTGGTTTTGATGCCTTAATATTTCGTTTCTTTGCAGTAAAAATAATGATTATGATAGCAGTTGCCGATTTTAATATTACTAAAGCAGAGCACAGTAAACTAAATGATATAAACTTACAAAACATTCCCTTTGGAAAATATTTCACTGATCACATGCTGGAAGTAGATTATGAAAACGGAGAGTGGAAAACACCTGAGATAAAACCATACCAACCCCTGCTGATGGCTCCTTCACTTGCAGCTATACATTATGGGCAAGCTATTTTTGAAGGAATAAAAGCCTACAAGAACACAGAGGGAGAAGCGCAGATATTTCGCCCATTAGATAATTTTAAGCGGTTTAATATTTCAGCCTCTCGTATGCAAATGCCAGAAGTACCCGAAGAAATATTTATGGAAGGAATGAAAATGCTTGTTAAAATGGATAGTAAATGGATTCCTTCTCAGCAGGACCATTCATTGTATATCCGCCCATTTATGTTTAGCAGCGATGAAATGATAGGTGTAAAGCCCAGTGATAAGTATAAGTTCATGATTATATTAAGTCCTACCGGTCCATATTACGCTGCGCCCATGCGCATATATGTGGAGGAGGAATATGTTCGTGCTGTACCGGGTGGGGTTGGTTATGCCAAGGCAGCAGGAAATTATGGTGCGGCAATGTTAGCCACTGCCGAAGCAAAAAATAAAGGGTACGACCAGGTTTTGTGGACGGATGCTTTTGAACATAAATATGTGCAGGAATGTGGTACCATGAATGTATTTTTTATCATCGGCAACACAGCTATCACACCCGATTTAGACCAGGGAACTATTTTGGCAGGTGTAACAAGGGATAGTGTATTAACTCTGTTAAAAGAAATGGGTTTAACTGTAGAGGAGCGGGCATTAAATATTGAGGAAGTAATAGAGGCCCACAAGGCTGGAAATTTAAAAGAAGTTTTTGGCACAGGCACTGCAGCCACTATCTCTCTTATTAAAGAGCTACGCTACAAGGATTATGTAATGCACTTTGATGTAGAAAAATGGAGTATAGCACCCGGAATAAAAAGCTGGTTAAATGATATCCGTTACGGAAAAAGAGAAGATACCCATAACTGGATACATAAAATTTAATGCATATAAACAACTTTAAAAACCAGCGTTATGCTGGTTTTTTATTAGGGGTAGAAAAAAAAGCAATATTTTTTTCAATTAAGGTTCGTTATTAAACCTTAATACATACCTTTGCCGTCCGAAAAAAAAGGTTAATTAATGCCAACTATTCAACAATTAGTAAGAAAAGGTAGAGAAATTATCAAGGCTAAAAGCAAGTCCAGAGCTCTTGATGCCTGCCCTCAGCGTCGCGGTGTATGTACCAGGGTATATACAACTACTCCTAAAAAGCCAAACTCTGCACTGCGTAAAGTAGCCAAAGTGCGCTTAACCAATAAAATTGAAGTGATTGCTTATATTCCTGGTGAAGGCCACAACCTTCAGGAACATAGTATTGTTTTGATACGTGGCGGCAGGGTAAAAGATTTACCAGGCGTACGTTATCATATAGTACGGGGTAGTTTAGATACTGCGGGTGTAAAAGATCGTAAGCAAAGCCGTAGCAAATACGGAACTAAAAGAGCTAAAAAATAATAATAACAGTAGCAGCATTTAGAAATAAATACTAAAACTAAAAAAATAATAAAACAATGCGTAAAGCACAAGCCAAGAAACTCCCTTTAGCACCAGACCCAAAGTTTAACGATAAACTGGTTACCCGTTTTGTAAACAACCTCATGTGGGAAGGAAAAAAAAGCGGAGCCTTTAATATTTTTTACAATGCACTTGATAAAGTTGCTAAGGTTACCGGTGAAGATGGATATGAAGTTTGGAAGAAAGCCCTTACTAACATTACCCCTGGTGTAGAAGTTCGCAGCCGCCGTATTGGTGGTGCTACTTTCCAGATTCCTGCAGAAGTTCGTCCCGATAGAAAAGTATCATTAAGCATTAAGTGGATGGTAAAATACAGCCGTGACCGTAATGGACGCAGTATGGCAGATAAATTGGCCAATGAAATAGTAGCCGCCAGCAAAGGCGAGGGTGCTTCTTACAAAAAGAAGGAAGATACACACCGCATGGCAGAAGCTAACAAAGCATTTGCTCACTTTAGAATTTAAGTTTACTTATTTAATATTTTATAAAAAACCGTTCTTTTAAGAACGGTTTTTTTATGTCTTTATAGTGGATTATCAAACTTATCAATTTTCCATAGCCAAATATCAGAGGCACCATAAATTAACAGGCCTGTTATAATATCTGTATTACATGAATTAGAAGAACTTAATAAAAAAAAATTTTCTTCCCTGTAAAGAGTGTAGAATAATTTGTTTCGGTGGCTCTAGTCACACTGCCTCTTAAATGTTTGTGAATAGACCTATTCATTTTCTTTAATATTTTGCAGAAGAAATGAAACGGCTTATCTTTGCGCCGCTAAAGGCTTCGGCATATACGGAAGGCGCTGAACGATTTAGCATTATATGAGAGCAAAATCAGTCATATCAAATAACCCCAAGC
>JBKJSJ010000230.1:0-11354 GCA_046595965.1 Ferruginibacter sp. | reverse complement strand
GTAGCTATTACCTGGCCAAGAGTATTTATAATTTGCACCAGCGTGTGCCCAACCCTTTTACTCAAAAAAACGACCATCCGATTTACTACCAGTGGTGGGCACACGCTGGTGCAAATTATAAATACTCTTGGCCAGGTAATAGCTACTCCCATAGACCAGGAATATGCTACAGCGGGTACTTACACTATTTCCTGGGAAAGCCGCCACCTGGGTACAGGAGTTTATTATGCCCGGTTTCAGAACGGGCCGGTGCAGCAGGTGAGAACTATGATTAAGGTGAGGTAGAAGGATTCAAAAGTTTAAAAGGTTTGAGAGGTTCAAGAAGTTCAACGTTCAAAAAGATCTAGAAGTTCGTTTAACATTTAAAGTGTTTTTATATTTGTACTTCCTTCAATTTTATTGATTATTGACTATTGACTATTGACTTAATTACCATTCACAGTTATGCCGCACTTCACTCATTTATCCAAAGACAAAAGGCTTCATAAAATAATTCTCCCGCAGGAAAAATATGTTTTGCAAAAACGCAATCATGTACACCTGCATATTTGTGCATCTATCATAAGCCAGCAGTTAAGTACCAAAGTGGCGGCGGTTATTTATGCAAGATTCCTGGCGTTGTTTAATAAAATAAATCCTTCCCCAAAAGATATAGTAGGCAAACCTTTTGATGAGTTGCGCAGCATTGGCCTGAGCAATGCCAAAACAAATTATATATTAAATGTTTGCAATTTTTTTATAGAAAATAAACTCACCGATGCACGCCTGCATAAAATGGAAGATGAAGAATTAATTGAATACCTTATCCAGATAAAAGGCATTGGCAGGTGGACGGCAGAAATGATACTGATGTTTACGCTGGCAAGAGAAGATGTTTTTGCTGTAGATGATTTAGGAATACAACAGGCTATTTGCAAATTGTACAAGATTGATGCAACAGATAAAAAAGAAATGAAAATACAGATGCTGAAAATATCTAAAAAATGGAGCCCTTACAGAACTTATGCCTGCAAGTATTTATGGGGATGGAAGGATGGTGAAGGGAAAAGTGAATAGTGAAAGCAACAGAATAAAGTTGTCACTTTAAAATAAATGAATTTCCCTTTAGTTCAACCTTGTACAATACCAATCCTTTGCCTTGCATCATTAATTTTATGAAAGAATTGAACTGGCAAATCAAAATTTAGTAAGAGATAAAGATTTTACCATTCACATCTCCAACCACCCAACAATTTCCTCCAGGTATTTCTTATCCATTTCGTCATAGTTATCCAAAGCTTCGCTGTCTGCATCCAGCACCGCTATCACTTCATTATTTCGTATAATCGGAATTACTATTTCAGATTTAGATAAACTGCTGCAGGCAATATGACCCGGAAATTTTTCTACATCCGCTACAATTAAAGTTTTTGCCTGTGCCCAACTTGTGCCGCACACTCCTCTACCTTTTTTTATTCTGGTGCAGGCCACAGGTCCCTGAAAAGGCCCCAATACCAGTTCCTCATTCTTCACTAAATAAAAACCAACCCATAGCCAACCGAATTGTTCTTTTAATGCTGCTGCAATATTGGCCAGGTTGGCAATAAGATCGGGTTCGCCTTCTATCAGTGCTTTAATTTGTGGTAATAAAGTTTGATACTGTTGGGATTTGCTGCCGGTAATTATTTGTAAATCTTCTGCCATAGTGCAAAGATATAGCCCCTGCTTCTAAAGAGCTTCCTGGCTTTAAATAATTAAAATAATTTTCAAATTATTTCAGAGTCTGCAAGTCCTCTCCTTCTTAGAGAATATAGGTGAAGTCTTTCAGCACCACTCCAATCATCGCAGCTTCATATCCTTTTTGCAAGAGGTAGTTTTGCAGCTTTGCTTTTTTGGTAAAAATATTTTTTTCGCCTTTAAGTGTAGAGAGCTTTGCAGTGGCCAGTTTAATAAGGGTTTGCTCATAATCATCTTCATTAATACCTGCCAACGCTTTTTTAATACAATAAGCGCTTACTTTTTTTTGACTAAGGGCATATTTTATTTTTACCCTTCCCCATTGTTTGGTTCTAAAATGCCCGCCTGCAAAAGCAATGGCATAGCGTTCTTCATTCAAAAAATTTTCTTCTATTAATTGCGCAAGCAATTCTTCCACATCATTTTTATGTAAACCAAAACTGGTTAGTTTATCTTTTGTTTCGCTGTGGCAGCGTTCCTGGTAGGCACAAAACTGTTTTGCTTTTTGCAGTGCCTGCTCTTTGGTAAAATATTTATTGTCGTTCATTCTACACAAAAATAGAAATTGTAATTTTAAAAAATCAGTAAGCGGCCGAAGAGATTATACCGGTTTGATTTATAAATTTGGCCAATACTTTAGGTAGGCACCTGCCTACCGGCCTTTAGGTTTACAAATCCCAACTAAACAAAAGCTAACCAAAATTTCAGTCAGCACACATTGACCTAAAATAAAATTCCGTTTGGTATTAAATAAAATAAATTGCCGCAGATGCACAGATTTAATCTGCGCATCTGCGGCAAAGTAAATAACTAAGTTTAAAAGCCTTCTTAGTTTCTCAAAATTATTTTAATGTGTATCTTCCTTTCTAAATTTATCCTATTGCTTGCCAGCCTGTCTTTCTCTTACATAAAATAAGATAGGTTCACTTCTTGCTTCACCATTTCCATCAGTTTGTGTTACAGGATTCCCTGCTTTATCCAATGTTTGTATGGTCCATATAAATCCGAAAGAGTGTTGCTTTATTATTTTGTCATTTACCATGTTTGAATCCCTGGTATTAATTACACCTCCTAAATCATCCCTTCCATCTCCATTTACATGACCTGGTGGTATCCAGTTAAAAGATAATTGTGGTTGCCAGATGTATTGTGTGGCTCCTCTTATTTCTTTATCCAATAAAGGTTGATTGCTGCGCAATGCCTGCACCGGGTTTTGATTAGCTAATATTTCAAACACCTGCAGGCGGTAAGTAGCGGGCTCTGTAAGCCTTGGCACTAATGGAGTCCATCTAAAAGTAATTGCTGTTTGTGCCATCTTTGCATCCAGCATTTCTTCATTATAAGGTTTCATTAAAATGGGTAATTGTGTAGTAGCAATGTAAAAGTTTTTACATTTTATTTCTGAGGCTGGTAAATAATCTGCCGGCCTTACCAATTGCACACAGAGTATATAATTATCTGCAGGTAGTTTTCCTGTTCGTTGCATGGAGGTTTTATACTTGCCCACAAACAACATATTTTCCAGCGGCAAAACGTCTGCTGCATTCAATATTGTAGTGGCAGAAGATAAAATAACCTGTTTTGCTTTGGCCAGGTCGGTGCTTGCTATCACGCTGCCATCCGTTGTTTTTAATTCGGTTTTGATAATTACCGGAAAACTTACTCCCTGCGCACTGCTGATAATATAAGTAAGCACATCCCTTCGGTTGGCCCACTCACTTAATGATGCAGGTGGTGTGCCTGCCAGCACCAGGTTGGTATTATACTGAGCCCTTACTGCTGCAGTGATAAAAAATATACTGAGTAATAAAATTAATTTTTTCATTGGTTATTTTTTTGCGCCGAAGCGGTATTGAAATCCTGTTCTGGAGGTACTCTCTAAGTAACTGGCGCCATTTGGTATTATTTCATTTCCGTATTTAAAATAGTTGGTAGTTAAATAGGTATTCCAGTTTAGCTGCTTCGTTAATCTATAATCAATATTACAGGAAGCTATAAAATTATTGTTGGCACTAAAATTATTGAGCTTGCCCAGGGTATATTGCAATTGTCCCCGCAGCCGCATTTTCTTTTTTGCAGCCGGCATGCTGAGTCCACTGCTAATAGTGGTCATGCTTATTTTTGCAAGCGGCACATCATTATAAAAATATAAAATACTAAAATCGGGTGTCAGGTCTTTTTCAAAAAAAGTTGGCACATAAGTAAGCAGGGCAGTGTGTGTATTGTTGGAAGTAGTAAGGCCACTGTAAACATCCCGTTCATCGTACTTACTGTAGTTGTAGCTAAGACTGATGAGGTTATTCATCTTGCTGTTGCTCCAGGTATAGGTGGGATTAAACCCAAGATCGTTGCTCACATTTTTTATACCGTAAGGATTAATGCCACTGGCCGATTGAAAACCAAAATTATTATAATTTACATTCAGGTTCCAGTGCTCATTAAACTGCGTAAACCAATTAAGGTTGCCAATAAATTGTTTTGCTTTTAAAGCAGTATTGCTCACATTATTTACCCGCTGCCCCAGGCTTGCTACCACATTCATTTTAAAATTATTGTTTGTGTCTTTCCATGCATTAAATCGGGTGTTCACAGTATAATCAAGCCTGTCTGGCTGTAGGTAAGGATAGCCCACCGTTTGAAAACCTGCGCCCAGGTATTTACTGGTTACACCTATATCAAAGTTTTTAGATTTTTTTCCAATGGAGGCCTGGCCTGCATAATCTTTAATGGTAGAAGTATGTGCATCTATAAAAGGTTTAAAACCTTTCATCAAAGGACTCAAAGCTGTGGTAACATCTTTTGTAAAAACAGATTGTGCCCCTTCTGCTTTCAAGAACCATCCTTTTTTAAAATAAATATTGCTTACCAAACTTGCTACCACTCCTTCCTGCGCACGGATTGTAAGTGGAGGCGGTGCCGATGAAGAAGGTACATCTTTTCCTTTGGCAAAATTTAGTGCAAACAAATATTTTCCTTCTGCTTCTTTGCCTATCTGGGCCATCCAGTTTTGGCGTTTGTATGCACCGGTAACTGTGGGTGGGCCTGCTACATAATTAATACCTTGCTGAGAGATGCCGGTAAAAAATTTAATTAAATATGTTTTTGGTTTTAAATCAACACCTGCACCAAACACTCCAATATCGCCGGTAGATAAATCGGAATATTTTAAATACTGTGTGCCCAGTTGCAGCTCGGCCCATTTGTATTTTGGATTGATACCAAAACTATTCATGGGGTTTGTGATGAACTGGCCCAGGGTTGGTTTTTTTATGCCTGCATAAGGACCTGCAAAATTGGTGGGTATGGCCGCAAAATTTACATTAAACGGCAGGCTGAAATTTTTACCAAACTTAAAAGTTGGTGTAAAATTAAAGCGCACCTGGTTCCATGGTTTTCTTGGGCTATAACCCGTCCATCCGGCTGGGCTGCGGTCAAGGCCATAACCTTCATAGCTTACACCTGCCGTGCCGCTTACCGAAAAAGCCGCCGGTTTTTTTGTTTGTGCATATAAAAATTGCCCGCTAACAATAAGAGTCATACATAAGATCCAGCTCGTTTTTCTTTTCATCATTTTTTAATTATTACGGTATAATTACCGTGAGCCTGCAATCGCATTTTGTGCTGCCGCAGGTGCCCGATAAATTATAGGTGTAATTACCCGATTGTGAAAAAGTAAAATTATAATTGGGCCCGCTTAACACAGAGGTTATCCCTGTTGTATTATTGGTGATGAGTACCGTTAATCCTGTTGGCGTGCAGGTAACAGAAGCCGGGCTGCATAAAAAATTAGGATTAAGCGACACGGGAATATTTCCTTTAAATAAAGTAACAGTGCCTCCGCAGGCTACTTCTTTTTTCCCGCCTTCGTAACTAAATACCGGCTTCCAACTGCAGTTGCACACTTCTCCATTATTATTTCCACCACCGGTTTCTTTACAATCTTTGCCATTAAATATTTTGTAACAAATAGTAGTATCGCACATTACACAGGCGGTGTCTGTAAATGTATAGCGCAGGCAATATTCTATGGTATCGCAACAGCAGGCTATAGCACTGCGTGCCGGCAATGGTATGGTAAAGTTTAAAGGCACACCTGCATTAAAATTATATCCCATGCTATCTTTCCACTGTATTAAGTGAGAAAATGGTACGCTTGCGGGAACTGTATTGAACGGGAGTGGACTAGTGGGGTTGGTAATATTTCCAAACTGCTTTGGATTTTTTATACATACATCACAATCTTTTGGATGCTTTACTTCAAAGTTTACCAGGGAGACGGTTACTTTTTTTAGTTTGCCAGGGCCTGCAGTAAGTGTAGCATTTACGGTAAGTACATCATTGCTTACACTTTGGGTGGTTGTAATTTTTTTCAATAGATCTTTACAACATCCGCCCGGTGGTACTTCGGGCACTACCACTTCTATACAAACAGGGTTACTCTCTACCGGGTTTATGGTATAGCCGCCAGTAGTAGATTTGGCAATAAAGCCAACCGTATTGCAATCAATTAATCCACTAGCCGTAGCCGCAGGAATTTTTGTTTGAAATATAAATGTATAAGTTGCTCCGGGTGCCAGCGTAAAGGTTGGATTAAAAATAAATTTTACTCCGGCATTTGCAAGCACTGCACTCCATGTACCCGTATTGCAGGGTGTGCCCGTGGCGGGCCATGTAGTACAAATATTTTGAGTAGCGGTATATAATGCGGTGTAATTAATATTTATGGGTGCCGTAAGCATAAGCATATTAAACTGGTTGCTTACTGCTGCAGAGAGCGGGCTGCCTAAAATTGTGAGATTACCTACTGCAGGAATTCTGTCTATTACAACCAAATTATCTACTGCAATAGTACCGGTATTGCGTACCGTAATTTCATAATCTACCGCTGTATTAGGATTGCCGGTTCCACTGTTTGCAAAGCTTCCATTCAGGCTTCCCTTTACTTTTTTATCTATGCCTATTGCTGCAAAGGCGCAAATATTAAAAGAGGTATAACACACATTTTGTGTATTAATTAAATTACCCCCATACACGGTTGTCCAAAAATTATTGGGGCCACCTACTGCGCCTATTTGCACAATTGCTTTAAAACATATTTTATACGAACTGGCACTTACCGGCAGACTGGGCAAATTAAATTTAATATTGGTTGCACCCATAATGGTAGGGTTAGGAGAAAAGCCTGTATAAGCAACACTTGTGTTAATGGCCTGTAACCATGTAGGTAAGGGCACATTAAATACGCCTCCGGTCAATGGAGCATCTCCGGTATTTTTAAATTCATAACATACATCAATGGTATCGCCTATATTTTTACATCCCGGAATAAATTGATGCGCCACGCAAATGATGTTAGGTTGTGGATTGTAAATAATTACGGGATTCATTACTCCCCCGGCACCACACGGAATGCAGGGTACAGCAGGAGCTGCACAATTATAAGCAATAGATAAACTGTCTTTATAAGGAGGGTTGCCTGCAGGACCGCTGCAGGAGGAAGTTAAATCGTAGTACAGGGTTAAACTTGCATTCTGACCCGGCAACAAATTATTTACCGTATGATCAAACTTTTTAGTATTGGTGGCAGGAGCATTTGCATCTGTGGCTCCGTTGCCTATTAATGCAAAAGGGCCAGTGGGTAAAAGGCCGCAATTATAATATTTTATTGCTCCCACCAGGCCTGCCTGCGATGTGTTTTGCAAAACCGAATTGGGAATATTTTTTAAATGAACCAATGGTAAAAAATTGGTAGTGGTAAGGTTTAATGGCGTATTGCCGGTATTGGTAATGGTATAAGAAAAAGAAGTAGCTGTGGCTGATGTAGAAACAAATATATTGGGTGTAGCCGCTGGTACTGCAGGAATGGTAAACGATGCAGGCACCGGTCCTTTAATAATACTGTTGGGTACATTACAGTTAGTTCCTTTAAGGGTTACATTGCTGGTAAGGGTTTGCCCAAGTCCTACACCACAAGGTAGTTTTACCACATAATAAAAACAATCATTGGCATATTGATTAAAGGCTGTTGTGTTGGGTGTTATTACAGTGCCTGCAAGGGTATAAGTGTAACTGCCTCCATATACCGAAGTAATAGTGCCCAGTGCAGGGGAAAGTAAAATATTAAAAACCGGGTTTTTAATTTTAAAACAGTCAGGATTCCAGAAACAAACCCTGTAGGTTACTTCTGCTGTCAACTGGTTAAAAGAATAAAAATTATGTGAAAGAGAAAAATTATTATTTAATATACCATTTGCGGTGCAGGAAGCATTTTGTGTAGTGAGTAAATTATCTGTAAGTACGCCGGTAAATAATGCCGGCTTATTTACACCCGAGCACGAATCGGGGCAGTTAAATCTAAAACATACATTAAAACTTATGGCCCCTGTGTTGGTACAGGCCAATAAACTGCTCATGGTAATTGTAAGCTGGGTGCCAGTGTTTGTTATACTCAGGCATCCCGGCAAGCTGGCAGCGCAGGCGGCATCGTAACTAACCAATGCCGGGTTGTAATTTATTTTTACAGTAGCACTGGTGGTAGTGTTGGTCCAGTTAAAAGATACATTCAAAGGAAAAGTAGTTCCTAAATTATGTGCCGTAGGAAAAGATGGATCGGTAAGGCTAAAGCCATTTACCTGAGCTTTTGCAGCCATAGACAATGCTATCATTGCAATTGCTGAAAAAAGTTTGAAATATTTATTTATATGTTTCATAATATTTTTTTTAAACTTTTGGGAAATGATTTTTATTGCGGTTTGCGTTCTATTTCATAACACTTTATTATATCACACGCATGACAACAGAAATCCCAAATAGTATAACGGATACATATTTTTATTTTGTCGCCACAGCATTTTAAACTGCTGCCGGGCGGCACCGCAATGGGCAAAGAAAATGTATTGTTTTTGGGGGTAGGGTTAGGATTGGGATCTATTATAATAACAGGGCCTGTATTAGCAATTTTAGCATCGGCATTACTTGGTACAGGCACGGAACCTGTGCCGCAGGTAGCACATTTTGGCACCCCTCCATTGTTATTCCCATTATCTGTACCGCCGCCGTTATCGGCATGGCCGCCACATTCTTTTTGCACAGTGGTAAGCCAGGTCCATTCCCGTCCAAAAATTACCCCATTTAAAAGCCCGGGGTTGTATCCGGAAAAATAAGAACTGGCAGGTTTAATAAAGTTTCCCCACTCCCTGTTTTCTGCACATTTAACGCAGTTGCTGTCGCCTGTTTGTTCTATGTTGTAGTAAACAAGTTCCATTGTTATTTTTTTAATAGCAGCAGGGTTTAGGCCGGTGAAAACTCCTGATAATAATATTTGTCCGCTGCTGCTTGCGGTAAGGGTAACTTTATCTTCTTTAAGCGCAACGCCCATTGTTTTGCAGGGATCACATTCACAATGCAGGGTATCCCATGCGGTTTCATTGTTAATGTTATCAGGGTCTGTTGGCCAAATGGCATCCACAATAAATTTAATGGTCTGCATGGTATCTACACAATTAATAGAAGCAGTATAAACCTGCGAAGAATTGGCTGCTATTGTGTTGGGCAATCCCGGTAATGTAGGAGATAATGTTGTTAGTGGACCTGTACCATTTACACGGTATTTTATTGCAGTAACCTGTGCGGTGTTGGTAAGATGCAGGTTGCTTATTTTAATAAAAATATTCTGTTTATTGTTTACGCAGCAGCCAATATCTACACTATCAATTTTTGTGTTGATGTTATCCTGAACTATTTTAAAAGTATAAGGCTCGCTGTTGCCATTGTTTCTGCTTATGGGTTTGCCTTCCCTGTTTAAGGCCTGCACATTCCATATAAAATCGCAGAGGTAGGGCGGCTTGCATGGCCCGGTATATAGATTGCTTACTACGGCCTGCGTAATATTATCTACATCTTTGGATATTATTGGCTGGTTAGACCTCATGGCCTGCGTTCCGTTTTGGCCCTGCATCAGTTGCCATACTTTTAAGCGGTAAGTTACCGGCTCCTTTGGTTTGGGTACAATGGGTGTCCATCTAAACATCACGGGCTTCTGTACATCTTTTGGTAAAAATCTTTTTTCGTTTTCGGGAGTTATTAAGGTGGGTGGAGCATAATCCACATCTTTGGGAGTTTCTACCATAAACTCTTTGCAAACTTCATTGCTTACGGCTATTTTTTCCATATTAAAAAACTGGGCGCATAAAGTATAGCTGCCATCTTTAAGATCGTGGCAGCCGGATAGCAAACCTGTTAAGTCGGCAGCAGAAAATGTTCGGGTGGTAAAATTATCTATCTGTGGGGCGGTGGCAAGGTTGCTGCCACATATAATAGCACCGTTGGCTTTTATTTGAAGTACTAGTTTTATCCCATCGTTCCTTGGCGAAGGCGGTTTTTGTGCTACTAAGATCAATGATGCGGGAATGCTGTTCCAGTTATCTATAACAGCAGGTAATTTATTTTTTACTGTGAAGCTTACAATCTTCATCTGTTGTACCTGGCTGTAAAGCCCGCTACAAAGAGGTGCTAATAAAAGCACGAGTAGTAGTTTTTTCATAAATAATTAGTTTGGTAATGATGTTCCCGAATGATTACATTCGGGAAGCATTATAGCACAATATAACATTATTTGTATGCTGTCCAATTATAATTTATATAGAAAGCTTTTCAGTTAAATAACTTCTTTAGCTTCTTTTCATTTTTGTAAACGTATTTAAGTAACCGATTATTACACTCAAATTTTAAGTGAAATACATTTTAAAGCAGGTAAGCTGAAAATAGTTTAAAAATTGCCCGTACATTTAGAGCGGTTAATTTTATATTTGCCAACTAAAGAAATAATTATGAAGTTTATCGTTTCCTCTTCTGCTTTGCTAAAACAACTGCAACAGATCAGCGGTGTTATCAATGCAAATACAGTTCTCCCAATTTTAGAGGATTTTTTGTTTGAAATAGAAAAAAACAAACTTACTGTGGTAGCTACTGACCTGGAAACGGTGATGAAAGTACACCTGGATATTGAAGCAAAAGACGCTGGTAAAGTTTGCATACCTGCCAAAATTTTACTGGAGTCTCTTAAAAATATTCCTGAGCAGCCACTCACATTCAACATTGATAAAAACTTTGGAGTAGAAATTACCAGCGACAATGGTAAGTATAAAGTAATGGGGGAAACACCAGATAATTTCCCGAAGGAACCTGCTGCTGATGATGCCAATGCTTTTACCATGACTTCATCGGCCCTGGTAACTGCTATCAACAAAGCTTTGTTTGCAGTGAGTAATGATGACCTGCGCCCTGCCATGACGGGTGTGTTTTTTGAGCTGGATAAAAAATCAATAACATTTGTAGCAACCGATGCACACCGGTTGGTGCGATACACAAGAAACGATGTCAGTTGTCCTAAAAAAGATTCTTTCATCGTTCCTAAAAAACCATTGAATTTATTAAAAAGCGCTTTGCCCGATAATGATGATGAGCTGAACATCTCTTACAACAGCAATCATTTATTTGTAAAACATGGCGGTACCGAACTGGTTTGCCGGTTGATTGATGCCCGTTTTCCCGATTATAAAGTGGTGATACCGGTTGATAATCCATATAAAATGACGGTGAACAAAAACGATTTTCAAAATGCCTTACGCCGGGTGAGT
>JBKJSJ010000124.1:0-3120 GCA_046595965.1 Ferruginibacter sp. | reverse complement strand
TACTGCGTACGGTGACCGTGCTTTTTGCGGAAACCTTTTCTTCTTTTCATTTTAAAAGCGATTACCTTATCACCTTTTACAAGGTCACTAATAATTTCAGCGGTTACTACGGCTTTTACTGCTGCTCCACTTACAATGGTATCTCCATTGGAAGTAAACAGTACTTCAGAAAATTCTACTGAATCTCCTGCCTTGCCCTCAATATGAGGAACGTATAAGCTGTCTCCTGCTTTTACTTTAAATTGCTGACCTGCGATTTTTACTATTGCTAACATAACATCCCGAATTTAGGACGGCGAAGGTAAGGTTTTATACTTATCCGAAAACCCTTTTTGAAACCTTTTTTAAAAACTTTTTAAAGCCTTATCTACTTCAAACAGGCCATAGGGAAGCTGTTGGGGTTGGCTAAATTATTGGAAGTCAGAATAATTGTGGGTAAAAGTACATCTTTGCATCCTGGTTTTTAGCAGGTGCTATCCTTCAGTTATTATATATTCGTTGTTATTTATGCAGTATTTCCTACGCTTTATACAAATTCTTTATAGCATCTACGCTTTTGTAGTTTTTGTACTGCTAATGTTCCTGATTTTCCCCTTTATAGTACTGGCTTCGCTTTTTGGCAGGCAAAGTGGGGGTAATGTTATATATATATTATGCAGGTTTTGGGCCGATACCTGTTTGCTGTTGTGGGGCATAAGGCATAAGAATCATTTTGAAGCCTCCCATCAGCCAGATCATCCCTGCATATTTGTATTTAATCATATATCTTATATGGATATACCCATCCTGATGAGTGCTTTTAGATATCAGCATATCCGTGTGCTGGGCAAATCTGAAATGACGAAGGTTCCTGTTTTTGGTTTTATATATAAAAATGCGGTAGTATCGGTTGACAGAACAGATGCCGCTCACCGGGCCAAAAGTGTGTTGGTACTTAAATCGGTACTTAAAAAAAATATTTCTGTAGTACTGGCACCCGAGGGAACTTTTAATATGACACATCATCCATTAAAAGAATTTTATGATGGAGCTTTTAAAATTGCCATAGAAACTCAAACACCCATAAAGCCCGTGTTGTTTTTAGATACTTACAACCGGTTGAATTATAAAAGTATCTTTTCGCTAACCCCGGGCAGATCCAGAGCTATCTACCTGGCAGAAGTTGCGGTGGATGAATATAAACCGGTGGATACTTTATTGCTAAAACAAAAAGTGTACGATATAATGGAAGCAGCGCTCATAAAATACAAAGCATCCTGGATAAAATAATAGTAAATGCACAATGAGAACGAAATAATATTTACCGGCGATGAACCCACCCATTGGGCGGCCATCATTTTGCCACTGGCTTTGCCGCAGGTATATACTTATTCGTTGCCGGCACATCTACTGCAGAGCGCCTTGCCGGGGTGCAGGGTAGAAGTAGTTTTTGGTAAAAATAAAAAGTATGCAGGCATTATTAAATCTATTATTACCACAAAACCTGGGTATAGCACCAAGCCAATTTTAAATGTACTGGATGATGCGCCGCTTTTATATCCTCAGCAATTAAAATTGTGGGAGTGGATGAGCCAGTATTATATGTGTACAGAAGGAGAAGTGATGGCCGCAGCCCTGCCTGCCAATTTTAAGTTGAGCAGCGAAACTATTTTAATTTATAATGAAGAGATCGGAGAAGATTTTAGCAACCTGGGCAATGAAGAATTTTTGGTGGCAGAAGCGTTGCTGATAAAAAAACAATTGCAGCTTACCGAAGTGCAGCAACTATTAGATGCTACGCATGTGTACCCGGTCATTAAAAAACTGATTGATAAAAATGTTTGTTTTATTTGGGAAGAACTGAGCGAAAAATATAAGATCAAAAAAGAAAACTATGTGTTGCTGCATCCTAAATACCAGGTGGAAGAGGAACTGGGCAAAGTGCTGAATGAATGGAAAGGCGCACCCAAACAAATGGAATTGCTGCTTGCTTTTTTGCACCTGCAAAAAACAGAAGGCGATGTAATACAGGCAACTCTGCTAAAAAAATCGGGAGCCACTGCTGCACAGTTAAAGGGATTGACAGAAAAAAATATGCTCATCATAGAAAAAAGAAGTGTGGACCGCATACCTACGCTACCCAAAGATGTGCATATTAATTTTGAGCTGAGTGCAAAGCAGGAAGAATGCCTTGCTTTAGTGAGGGAAAGTTTTATAGATAAAAATGTATGCCTGCTGCATGGCGTTACAGGTAGTGGTAAAACTTTATTGTACATAAAACTGATAGAGGCAGAATTTAAGAAAGGAAAACAGGTGTTGTATTTATTGCCGGAGATAGCATTAACTGCACAGTTGATACGAAGACTGCAGATACATTTTGGTGGCAACATCACCATCTATCATTCTAAATTTAATAACCACGAGCGCATAGAACTCTGGAATAAAATAAGAACAGGCGAAGTAAAAATTGTGCTGGGAGCCCGCAGTGCATTGATGCTGCCGTTTAAAGAGTTGGGATTGATAATAGTAGATGAAGAACATGACAGCTCTTACAAACAACAGGACCCTGCACCCAGGTACAATGCAAGAGATGCAGCTATTTATTCAGCTTCGCTGTTTGGCGCAAAAGTTTTATTAGGTAGTGCCACCCCATCAATAGAAAGTTTTTTTAATGCAAAGCAACACAAATATGGTTTTGTATTCCTGGATGAAAGATATGGCGGCATTGAATTACCTGCCATAGAAATTGTGAATACGAGGCAGGTGGCACAAAAAGGAAAAGTGATGATAAGCCCCCAGTTAAAAGAAGCTATTCAGTTGGCATTGGATGCAGACAAGCAGGTGATTCTTTTTCAAAACAGGCGGGGTTATAATCCTTATTTAATCTGCGGCACCTGCGGTTATATTCCACAGTGTACTCATTGTGATGTGTCGCTCACGCTTCATAAATACAGCAATAAACTGCATTGTCATTATTGCGGCAGCACTTATCCCAAGCTGGTAAACTGCCCTGCATGCGGCACCAATACCTGGCTGGAGAAAAATTTTGGCACAGAAAAAATTGAAGAACAACTGGAAGAAGATTTTGCAAAATATAAAATTGCCCGTATGGATGTAGATAGTGTGCGGGGAAAAACGGCT
>JBKJSJ010000460.1:0-5162 GCA_046595965.1 Ferruginibacter sp. | reverse complement strand
GGAAAGCTAACAAAGGATTTTAGGACTCCGGTTCGAGTCCGGTCGGCTCCACTTGAAATGAGTATGGCGGCTGAGCCTGAGGTCGAATATGGGAAGAATGAATTGCCCCATGGCTGGAAGAAAGTTGTTTTAGGTGATGTATGTAAAAATGTCGAATATGGATCGGCAACTAAATCAAAAATAGAAGGTAAAGTTCCTGTTTTAAGAATGGGGAATATACAAAATGGAAGATTTGATTGGGAAGATTTGGTTTATACTAATGATGACGAAGAGATTAAAAAATACCAATTGAGGAAGGATGATGTTTTATTCAATAGAACTAATAGTGCTGAATGGGTTGGAAAAACTGCAATATACAAAGGAGAAAGACCTGCAATATTTGCTGGGTATTTAATTCGGATAAATAGAATTACAGATTTGCTCAATGCTAATTTTATCACCTACTTTTTAAATTCACTTGAAGCAAAAAAGTATGGAAATTCAGTTAGAAGTTTCGGGGTTAATCAATCAAATATCAATGGAACGAAATTGAAATCATATCCACTATCTCTTCCTCCCTTAAAAGAGCAAGAAAAAATAGTTGAAGAAATCGAAAGTCGTCTCAGCGTAGCCGATAAAATGGAAGAAAGCATAACCCAAAGCCTGCAACAAGCGGAGGCGTTAAGACAAAGTATTTTAAAAAAGGCGTTTGAGGGAAGGTTGGTGTAATATGGCAAAACTGTCAAATACCATATCATCACAATTAAAAATCTTTCCAGGCAGCAACAGGAGAAATTAGTTTTGAAAGCGGCGTCAAAAGACAAATCCTTTCATGATTATTTGCTTGTAAATTATTTTGACAAAGAATTTGCTGAGCAGGATTTGTTTGAACAGGCAAAAGCGGATGTGGATTTGCTTTTTAAAAAATCGTACAAGGGCTTTTCACAGGAAGAACAATTGGCAAACATGCTTATTGCCTTTACAAAACGCATAACCGAATTAGGTAAAATATGCAGGCAAAAAAACATGGAAGCCGACCTGGTAATGTATGTTCTGGAAATTCCCTTTTCTTTACCGCTTAGTTTATTTGGAACCTGTTTTTCTTCTTACGATTATTGGGCGGTATGCTTGTTAAAAAAATAATCAGCTTACTCAAAAATAAATTGTGCGATGATTTTAAATCGGAATATAAAACCAAAATAAACAGCTACCTTAACATACTTCACCATACTTCCGGTAATCTAAACACAATATATGATCTGCCAAAATCAATATAAATTATAAATATGGAATATGAATTAAAATCTGAAGGCCAATGCCTTTATTGCAAGCAGTTTTTTTCTCAAAAGGAAATTACCAAACATCTTGATACACATCTCTTAACTGCGCAAAAGCAAGACATAGGTAAGACCACTGCGTCTTACCATCATATAGTCATAGAAGCAGGAGAAATGTTTCTGGAAATTTTAGTTGCGGGAGAACAAAAAATGAAAATTATAGATAATTTCCTAAGGCGTATTTGGTTAGAATGTTGTGGGCACTTAAGTGGCTTTCAACATAAAAACTTTAAAATAAGCATGAGTAATAAGGTGAATGAAGTATTTGAGCCAAAAGTAAAAATATTGCATAATTACGATTATGGAACCACCACTACTGTTCAGCTTCGGAGCGGAAAACTATTTGAATTAAATCTAAAAGAAAAATTGGTTTTACTTTCAAGAAATGAGCCATTAAAGCAGATGTGTGCCGTTTGTAAAATTAAACCTGCCGTTCATATTTGCACGGTTTGCCAATATGAACGGGATGCTTTTTTTTGTGAAGCATGTTCAGCAATTCATGCCCAAACATGTAGCGACTTCGAGGATTATTCCAGAATGCAAGTTGTAAATTCACCCAGAATGGGAGAATGTGGTTATGAAGGTGGTAGTATTGACATAGAACGGGATGGTGCATACCGTAAACGTAGGGGTTGACCTATGTGTCAACCCCGGTATTAAACGTGTGTCAACCCTAATAATAAATATATGTCAACCCTAATAATAAATATATGTCAACCCAAATAATAAATATGTGTCAACCCTAATAATAAATGCATGTAAACCTTGATATTAAATATGTGTAAACCCTGACATTAAATATATATCCAACCAAATAAAAAATGAACAACAAACCAGCATACAATCCCAGCGTCCATCACCGGCAATCAATACGGTTGAAAGGATATGATTATTCGCAACAAGGTTTATATTTTGTTACCATTTGCGTTCGAAGCAGGTTATGTTTGTTTGGGGAAATAAAAGACGGAGAAATGATATTGAACGATGCCGGCATTATGATTTATAAATGGTATGTTGAATTGGAAAATAAATTCAACGATATAAAATGTTTGGAACATGTTGTAATGCCCAATCATTTTCATTTTATTATTGAAAATACCGGTGTGAACGTAGGGGCGGACCTATGTGTCCGCCCGGAACGGAATACGGAACGGAATACGGGGCAGAATACGGAACGGAATACGGGGCAGAATACGGGGCAGAATACGGAACGGAATACGGGGCAGACACGCAGGTCTGCCCCTACGGATGAAAATAATTCAAATATTTTGGGCGACCATAAAGGGTCGTCATTATATAACGTAATACAATGGTTTAAAACAATGTCCACCAATGAATACATCCGGAATGTAAAATCAAACAATTGGCAAAGGTTTGATGAAAAATTATTTCAACGCAATTATTATGAGCACATCATCAGGGATGAAAAATCGTATTTTACCATTGCAGATTATATTATTAATAACCCTAAAAATTGGAATGCCGATTCTATCAATCCAAATAACGAAAAGAAAAAATGAGCAACAACAACTCCCCAAACACCTCCAGCATAGTCTCCAAAGTATGGGCATTCTGCAACACATTAAGAGATGATGGCGTAGGTTACGGCGATTATTTGGAGCAGCTTACTTATTTGCTGTTTTTAAAAATGGCAGATGAATACAGCAGGCCACCGCATAATAGGAAGATGCCCATACCCATAGATTTTAATTGGGAAACACTTACTACCAAAAGTGGTGATGAGCTGGAAGTACATTACAGCAAACTACTGCGGGAACTGGGTAATGAAAAAGGCATACTGGGCCAGATATTTATTAAGAGCCAGAATAAAATACAAGACCCTGCAAAGTTGTACAAACTAATTGCATTGATTAATGCCGAGCAATGGGTGCTGATGGGTGTAAAAGACAAAGGCGATATTTACGAAGGCCTTCTGGAAAAAAATGCAGAAGATACCAAGAGCGGTGCCGGTCAGTATTTTACCCCCAGACCATTGATAAAAGCCATGGTAGAATGCCTGCGCCCCGAACCTATGCGCACCATTGCAGACCCTGCCTGTGGCACGGGTGGTTTCTTTTTAGCGGCTTATGATTGGATAACAGAGAACCAGGATATGGACAAAGACAAATTGAAATTCTTAAAATTCAAAACCTTTGCCGGTAACGAAATTGTGGCAGGCACCCGCCGCCTGGCATTAATGAATTTGTTCCTGCACAATATCGGCGACATTGATGCCGATACCATGATATCACCCAATGATTCACTCATTGCAGCCAGTGAAACCCGGTACGATTATGTGCTGGCCAATCCGCCCTTTGGTAAAAAAAGCAGCATGACTTTTACCAACGAAGAAGGCGAACAGGAAAAAGAAGACCTCACCTACAACCGCCAGGATTTTTGGGTAACTACCAGTAATAAGCAACTCAACTTTGTGCAGCATATAAAGAGCATGCTCAAAACAACCGGCATGGCAGCCGTGGTATTACCCGATAATGTTTTGTTTGAAGGTGGTGCAGGAGAAACAGTAAGAAAGAAGCTTTTAGAAACTACCGACCTGCATACCATCCTCCGTTTACCCACCGGTATTTTTTACGCCAATGGTGTAAAAGCAAATGTGTTGTTCTGGGATGGCAAGCCCAGCAGCAAAGACCCGTGGACAAAAGAAGTATGGGTTTAGGATTACCGAACAAACATACACCACACCCTAAAGAAGAATCCGCTAAAGTTGGATGATTTGAAAGATTTTATTAGTTGCTATAATCCCAAGAATCGTCATAAAAGAAGAGAAACATTTAATGCTACTACTAATCCCGAAGGCCGCTTTAGAAAATTTACTTACGATGAAATTATTGCCAGGGATAAAACGAGTTTGGATATTACCTGGTTAAAAGATAAATCTTTGGCTGATTTGGATAACCTGCCAGACCCTGATGTGTTAGCGTTGGATATTGTAGAGAACCTGGAGGCTGGGTTGGAAAGTTTCAGGGCAATTATTGCAAGTTTGAATGTGAAAAATTAGTTGGGTATGGAAAAAAATAAAAAGGAGAACCAGTATTTCCGTGTGGCTAAAGCAGCTTATGAAAATATAGTGAATGGAAAAATGGATGCTGCGGAGGCCTGGCATGCAGCGGCCGAAAAGAACATTGATAGCCCAGAGAGCAGGAAAAAGCCTTGCCCGAGAAATACATTTATTGGACTCTGTGAATCTGGCGATTTGAAAGATGTAAAAGCAACCAAGCAAAGCGAAAGCATTAACTACCTGTATGCAAAATTTGCGATCGCAGAATGGAAAAATAAATCTTCGATTTCTAAAACTGTTATGTGGAGTAAGCAATTTCCAGATGGTGCAATAAATCACCAGGGACAGTTAGATGTATTAAAAGGCATTTGGCAATACCTGCATTGAAATGAAAGGAGGAGACCTTTTACCGGAAACTTTCTTATACCCTCGTTGCTGTCATTTAAAATATTCGCAAGTCCACAGCAGACGGTGGCGTTAAAAAAGTTGTAGGGTGGGCTCTTACGGAAGGTTAAGACAAACTTTCGGCAGAGCACTCTGATTTCTTGCCCGTTGGGCAAAACAAAAGCATATTTATTAGCAGCAGGTAATTGTAAAGCTATGTTTGCTTAACTTTTTTTCGATCTACTATGCACTCCTAATCCCTGGGTCTATTTACTTCCACGACCACTAAGCGTAAGGTTGATTTTCCGATATTTTTAGCTGAATGAGTTGCTGCAGGCATTATGACAGCCATGCCTTTCTTAAAATCTATATTTTGCTTATTACCTTCAACTGATGTTAATTCTACAGTACTACCTTCTAATACGTACATAGCAAAGTCAGGA
>JBKJSJ010000254.1:0-4493 GCA_046595965.1 Ferruginibacter sp. | reverse complement strand
CGGAGAGGATGCGTCTGCAGCTCTTAAAAATCTTCCATCGGAAGTAGTAGATAAAATACAGGTTTTTGACCGCCTGAGCGACCAGGCACAACTTACCGGTTTTGATGATGGCAATTCTCAGAAGGCCATCAATATTGTAACCAAATCGGGGATTAAAAACGGACAGTTTGGTAGAGCTTATGCAGGTATTGGCACAGATGATAAATATACTGCCGGTGGAAACATGAGTTTTTTTAAAGGCAGCAGGCGCATTTCTATTGTTGGCAATTTTAATAATATTAACCAGCAAAATTTTGGATCGCAGGATTTACTCGGTGTTACCAGTAGTGGCAATAGAGGTGGTGGCGGTGGCCAGAGAGGACCTGGTGGGGGTGGAATGGGTGGTGGTTTTGGCGGCGGCGGCGAAAACTTTTCTGTTGGCCAGTCCAGTGGTATCAGTAAAACAAATGCTTTCGGTATCAACTTCAGCAATCAATACACAAAAAAATTAAGCCTTAGCGGCAGTTATTTTTACAACAACAGCAAGAACAATAACCAGTTTGTAGAAAATACAGAAACCTTTGTAAATAGTGGTAAAAACCAGTTTAGCAACCAAGTGGGCAAATCTGTAACCAACAACAACAACCATCGTATAAATATGAGGCTGGAGTATAAGATAGATTCCAGCAACTCCCTGTTTATAATACCAAGTATTAATTTCCAGGATAATAATTACCAATCTAATTCTGCATATAAAAGTTTTTATGGTATCAATGATTCTATCAGCACTTCGTTGATAAATTCTAAAGATGATAGAAACGGCTATAACATCCGCAACAATATAATGTTCCGTCATGCCTTTGCTAAAAGAGGGCGTAGTATTTCAATAGGTTTAAATACGGGCTTCAGCAGAAACAGCAGCGAATCTATAACAGATGCGGCTTACCGGTTTTTTGATAATGGTATTGTGGAAGATTCTGTACAAAATCAATTTGCTGATAATATAACTACAGGTAAAAATTATGGAGGCAGTCTGGCTTACACAGAACCGGTAGGTAAAAAAGGCCAACTGCAGTTTGAATACAATCCTTCTATACAAAAAAACAATGCAGATCAGCAAACCTATTTATATGATGGACAAAAATATTCCATGTTTGACAGTTCGTTATCCAACAGGTTTGACAATACCATTACTACTCAAAGAGGAGGTGCTACGTACCGGTTTTCTAAAAACAGGGATGACATGTTTTCTGCAGGCTTTAATTTTCAACAGGCTAAGTTAGAAAGCCAGCGTGTATTCCCAACAGTTAGTTCTGTAAACCAATCTTTCTTCGATTTTTTGCCCAATGCTATGTGGAGAAAAAAAATATCTGCGGTAAGTAATCTCCGGTTGTTCTACCGGGCTTCTGTAAACTTTCCTTCTGTAAACCAGTTGCAGGACGTAGTGAATCCTACCAACCCGCTGCGGGTGAGCAGTGGCAATCCATTGCTTAAGCAAAGCAATACACAGTTTTTGGGTGGCAGGTACAGCTACACCAATTCTAAAACAAGCAAAAGTTTTTTTGCTAACCTGTTTGTGCAAACTGCCAGCAATTATATATCCAATGCTACTTTTATTGCTAAAGCAGACTCGGTTATTCAGCAGGGCATTGTATTAAAAAAAGGATCGCAATTGAGCAAGCCTGTAAACCTGGATGGATATAAAAGCCTCCGTAGTTTTTTTACGTACAGCATGCCATTAAAATTTATTAAAACCACCCTGAACCTGAATAGTGGATTCAGTTATTCTAAACTTCCGGGCCTGGTAAATTACAGAAACACCACTACAGATAATTTTGTGTACAACGCAGGAGTTGTTTTAGCCAGCAATATCAGTGAGTATGTAGATTTTAATGTGAACTACAATGCTAACTTTAATGAAGCTAAAAATTCTTTTAATGTCAGCCTTAACAACAGGTATATCAACCAGTCTGCTGGCATTGCACTAAACTTACTCAGTAAAAAAGGTTGGTTCATTCAAAATGATGTAAACAATCAAACCTATAGCGGATTAAGTGCAGGACTTAATCAAAGTTTTTGGTTATGGAATGCTGCCATTGGCAAAAAATTCGGAAAAAATAAAGCCGGGGAATTAAAATTGTCTGTATTTGATTTGCTTAAACAAAACCAGAGTATAACAAGGACGGTAGATGAAAAAGGCATCAGGGATTCGCAAAGCGATGTGTTGCAGCAATATTTTATGCTTACCTATTCTTATAATTTAAAAAACTTTGGAGTAGCTAAACCCACTAACAGAAATAGTGATGATAACCGTGCTGGTCTGCAGGGTAGAATGGGCGGCCCGGGCTTTTAGTGTTTTGAGGATTAATGAAAGAGGATATTGTGGATTAAAAAATCATAACTTTAAAAGGTACATAATAATATTTTTTTTTGAATCAGTCCGAAATTTTTGCAAGGATAAAAAGTAGTGACCCTACAGTATTTAGTGAGATAGTGGAGCATTGGCAAAGCATGCTGTACAATACTGCCATCAGCATTGTGCAAAATGAAGAAGATGCAGAAGATATAACGCAGGATGTTTTTATTGAAGTATATGAAAATATGAAAAGCTTTAGAGCCGAAGCAAGTTTTTCTACCTGGCTTTACCGCATAACCGTAAACAAGGCACTCGATTTTGAAAAGAAAAAAAAAAGACAAAAACATGGGGGATTGTTTAAAAGAATATTTGCCGTAAAAGAAGAAGAGCAACCAGTGAGTTTTTATCACCCTGGTGTGTTGCTGGATAATAAAGAAAAATCGGCGGTACTGTTTAAAGCTTTAAAAAAATTGCCGCCCAATCAGAAGATTGCTTTTACGCTTCATAAAATAGAAGGGCTTAGTTATAAAGAAGTAGCCGGCATAATGAATATTAGTTTATATGCTGCAGAATCGCTGATGGGCAGGGCAAGAAATGGATTAAAAAAAATATTGGAACAATATTATCTCTCGCAGGAATAAAATATAAAAAATGAAAAAGAACGATCTAGATAAAATGTTGGAGGCAACTTTAAATAGTATGGAGGCTGCAGAAAGGGCAACTCCTGCTCCTTATTTATTAACCCGCATTAATGCCCGAATGCAGAATGGAAGAAATTCATCTGCATGGCAAAAAATAAGTGCTGTGTTGGCCCGGCCAGCTATTGCTTTTTCTTTGTTTGTTTTTATCTTAATGATGAATGTATGGATCATCAGCTCATCTGTTGGTAATAATAACGCCAGCTCTTCTATGCAAAACCTGCAGCCTTCGGATGATGAATATTCTATGAATGCATCTACCTCTTTATTTGATTTTGAAAATACACAACCATGATGTACGAGCCACGTAATAATAAAACTATGTTAGTATTGATAGCAGTATTACTGCTGGCTAATATTGGCGGCCTTGCTTATTTTTTTATGAATAAACCAGGGTATAAAAAAACCGATATGGCCATGCAAAGAAAAAATGCCATGGCAGCGTATTTAAAAAACGACCTGGGTTTCAATACAGTTCAGCTACAGCAATACGATAGCATTAGCAGTAAACATTCCCAGTTGGTAGAGCCTTTGATGGAACAACTGAAAGCTGAAAAGGAAAAACGCCTGCGTTTCCTGGCAGAGAATCAATATACAGATTCTTCCATTTACCAGGCTGTAAACCGCTCTGCAGAACGACAAAAAATGCTCGATATACAAATGCTGATTCACCTTAGAGATATCAGGGCTTTGTGTACCGGTGCACAGAAACAACAGTTTGATACAAGCATCTATAAAATAATGAACAGGCGTGGAGGCGATAGAAAAAAACCAACAAAACAATAATAATGATCAAACAATAATTATTCTTCATTGAATCAATTAAAAAAACATGAAAAAACAATTAGTAGTATTGATGGCGACTGTATTTATTATGCTTTCTTCGGCACAGGCACAGGGCGGCGGCATGCAGCGCCAGACACCCGGGGAAAGAACAGCCGCAGTAATGGCAAAGATCGATTCTGCATTTAAACCAACAGAAGCTGTAAAGACTTCCGTTAAAGAAATCTTTATGGACTATTATAGTGCCCAACAAAAAGCTATGGAAGAAATGCGTGCTTCGGGAAATATGGACAGAGATGCAATGATGGCTAAGCGCAAGGAATTTTCTGATGCAAGAGATGTGAAGTTAAAGGCTGTTTTTACTGAAGCGCAAATGAAAATATTTACAGAACAAATCGAGCCTGGCATGAGGCCGCAGAGAAGAAGTAATTAATTTATTGGAGTTTATTTTGTCAATGGGCAATGGTGAATAGTGAAACCACATAGGTTTAAAATTTAATTGTAGCTCTGTAAAATGAAAAGCGATAAAGAATAAACTACAATGATTTCGCTATTCACCCTTGACTATTCACCCAATCACCCTATTACAGCATCCATTCTTTCCTTCAGGGTATCATAATCTGTGTATCCCCGTGCAACCATGATAAATTTAGTATCGCCTGTTTGAATAAATACAC
>JBKJSJ010000242.1:0-11483 GCA_046595965.1 Ferruginibacter sp. | reverse complement strand
TAAAAAATTATTTCCATCATATCGATTAAGTCCTTTTTTAGTACCAATCCATATAAAGCCAAAACTATCCTGTACCGCACCAGTAATATAATTATTACTTAGTCCTTCTCTTGTGTGATAAGCGTCAAAATTATTTATAGATACGTTCTGTGCATTTGACGAATGAAAAGCAATGGAAAGGAGTATATATAATATTATTTTTTTCAAGAGAACATGTTGGTATGTAAAGAAAAACAAATTACAGCGGGAATTATACCCGTAAAATAGGCCGATGCCGCCAAATAACAAAAGTAATTTTAATGTAAAAGACATTGCTGATAGTTTGGCATATTAAAAAGTTAGTTTTTGTATAACAATTTCTAAAAACTGTTTAAAAATAAATTGAAACTTTTTAGAGGCTTCAATTTTAATAATGCAGATAATCCAACACCTGTAGCAGGTACAAACTTTTCCATTTTTACACAAGACATAGCAGGTGCCTTATGCCGGCAGTTTTTTATAGGCAAAAAACTAATATTGATAATCAACATACACATCAATTAAATGCCTTGTTATAAAAATGAGGAAAATCTCAATTATGAAGTATCTACTTACCGCAAAAAAGACAAACTATACCGTAAACAAGAAGTTGTTTAATCAAAAATAAAACAAGAATATTTTTAAAACCTGATATTCTTTTGCCTTTAATGAATTAAGGCATCCTAAAAACCAACTGCTTTCTCTTACTGCTGCAATCGGAATTATTAAAATCTGTTATCCTTAATTTATTTTATAATTATTTAAATCATCATCATCATGAAAAGTTATCTGTTCACAATTGTAGTTTTATTTTTTACCTCAATGTCGTTTGCTCAGCAGGCCAATTCACAAAAGGCTACGCTCAATAAAATGGACATAGATGGTTACACCATTAAAATAATTCATCAGCACGATGGCAGTTTTGGTTATCTCATATACAAAGGAAAAGAACACTTTGTAAGGCAACTAAGCAATCCTTTTACAAATTCATTCAGGGGATTGCAAAAAAAAGAAGATGCATTTACAACTGCCCGGTGGATAGTTAAAAACATTATTGCAAAACCGGCAGTGCCTACTGCAGAGAACAGGGAATATTTAAAGCTTAAACTCAGCATGCCCTTACCAAAAACACTCGCCGAACAATTACACGTAAACATAAAATAACTTTTAAAACACTCGATTATGAAAAATAATTATATTTTAAGCATACTCCTGCTTGGGCTGTCTTTTTTGGCAAATGCGCAGCCAGGCACATTATACAATGGATTTTCCACTAATGGATACGATCTGCCAGATGTAAGTGCAGGTAACCGCTTTTCTGAGGCAACCTCTAAAATACTACTGCAGGCAGATGGCAAAAAACTAATAGTTTTTGATATCAATTACTTTAATGTGATGGTAGCTCGTTATAATGTAGATGGCACATTGGATGCAAGCTATGGCCAGGGAGGGTTTTCACAAACTGCGGGTGACATCGGTTTTTTTGGATTTTCTGCAGCATTACAAGCAGACGGAAAAGTGGTGGTAGTAGGTTCTGCTGAAGGAGCAATACCATCGGATTACGTAATTGTAAGGTATAACATCACTGGCCAGCTTGATAACACTTTCGGCATTAATGGAAGAGTATTTTATGATTTTGGATTTGATGACGATGCAAAAAGAGTATTGGTGCAACCTGATGGTAAAATACTGGTGGGCGGCATGACGACTGTAAGGGTTAACAATAATGATTATGTTTCTATGCTTAGGTTGAATGCCAACGGCACACTGGATCCCTCATTCGGATTTGGTGGCAGGCGTGTTAATATAACTTTTGAAGGCGCCCGTTTTGAAGATATGAAGCTCTTTGCTGACGGTAAAATTGCAGTGCTTTGCACACCGCCAGGTGGGTTTGATGTATTACTTGCTAAGTTTAATAGTGATGGATCTCCTGATATTACTTTCAGTACGGATGGGTATATCGAACAGGATTATGGTTATATCAATGCAGGCGTATCTGCACTTGCCATACAGGCCGATGGCAAATGGGTGGTCGGTGGGTATGCTTATAATAGCATTAATTCAGATTTTTTAATTTCCAGGTTTACAGCAGATGGTGCTTTTGATCCCTCTTTTCATGGAGATGGAAAACAAGTTACCCATATCGGCGGCGGAGAATTTGTTGAGGACTTAGCTATTCAAACCGATGGAAAAGTTGTAGTAGGTGGTAATATGAGCAATGTTACCGGCGGTTATTTTGCCATGGCCAGGTACACTACCTCCGGAGAACTAGATGGTGGATATGGGATACAGGGCACATGGATTTCATCTTTTGCAGGTTATGACAATGGCGCTTTCATTCGTTCCATACTAATACAACCGGATGGCCGCATTATAGCGGCAGGAAATGCAAGTAAAAAGACTAATTTTTATGTAACTGACATTGCGGTAGCAACTTACACAAACAATGGCCAGCCCGATGTTAGCCAGGTATTGGCAGGGCAATTTGTAAGTTACTACCAGGATAATGGTTCTACAATTTTTTGGAAAACTGCTGTGCAGCCTGATGGAAAAATTGTAATGGCAGGGGAGATTTGGAATGGCATTGATTATGATTTTCTTGTAGCGAGGTACAACGTTGATGGTACTCCGGATAATGGGTTTGGTACAAACGGTTTTCAAAAAACAGATTTTGGGGGCAATGCAGTATTGGCATCCTCCGATGATTATGCCCGTGCCATATTATTGCAAACCGATGGTAAGATACTGGTAGCAGGTACTTTTTACAGTGCAAATGAAAGTCTCTTTGCCATTGCCCGGTATAATACCAACGGCACATTAGACGATAGTTTTGATGCCGATGGAAAAGCTACGGTGGATGTAACCGGAATTTTTGATGAAGCAGATGCGCTGGCGATACAGGCAGATGGAAAAATATTAATTGGCGGTAATTCACTTGATAACCTTACTGACTTTAATTATGCACTGGTACGGTTAGCCTCAAATGGTACACCTGATGCCAGCTTTGGTACAGCGGGTATAGTTATTTCAGATTGGGGATACTCAGACCACATTTTTGGCCTGGCTATACAAGCAGATGGAAAAATACTTGCAGCAGGAAGTACTTCTTTGCCCAGCACTTTTGGTGGTTTTGATTTTAATGTAGCCAGGTATAATACCAACGGTACATTGGATGCGGGCTTTGGAGTGAACGGCAGGCAGACGACTGATTTTTTTAACAGCTTCGACTTTGCAAATAGCGTTTTTATTCAGCCCGGCGGAAAAATAATTGTAGGTGGCTCTATCATTAATACAGATAATAACTCTTACGATTATGGCCTGGCCAGGTATAATGCAGATGGTTCCAAAGATCTTAGTTTTGGTAATAATGGAAAAGCGATTACAGATTTTGGGGCTAATGATTATATGCACTCTACTACTATGGAAGCTGATGGCAAATTTATAGCAGCCGGTTACTCAGCAGAACAGTCAAGTACAAATGATCCTGCAAGGAGTAGGGATATTGCCCTGGCAAAATATAATATTAATGGTACGCTCAATGGTTGTTTTGCCGATAGAGGGAAAGCAATTACTGACCTTGGAGGCCTTGAACTAATTTTTGGAGCTGCAGTTTCTGCTGATAAATTATACATAGTGGGCTACCAGTATCAATATAATTCCTTTCTTGCTATGGAAAAAAATGTAGGCCTTGTAGCCGCCTATAACCTTACTGGTGGAATAGTTTCATTAAGTTGTCCTCCGGGTGGATTGATAGAAGCAGATGCAGAAACAGGGCAGTGCTATGCGACGATTACCACCGATCTTGCCGACCCATTACTTTGCCCCGATAATTCTCCCGGTAATATTAATTACACTATCTCCCTCAACAATGTAGAAGTAGAAACCGGTAACGGCACTGTAAAAGGAAAACAATTTCCTGTTGGAACATCTACTGTAACTTATACAGTGACAGGCAATACTGCGCTCACTTGTAGTTTTATGATAAAGGTTTATGATAAACAGGTGCCAACCATTACTTGCCCTGCATCACAAATTTTAAATGTGGGGGCACAGTCAGGTTGTTCTGCATCCTTGCCTAACTATGCTTCACTTTCACAGGCATCTGATAATTGTACATCACAGGCATCTTTACAATTTATTCAAATACCATTACCTGGTACTTTGGTAAGTGGCTTTGGAACTATACAGGTTTCTTTAACCGCTAAAGATGCATCGGGTAATCTTTCGGTACCCTGCACATTTACGGTAAGTAAAGAAGATCTTACAGGCCCTGACATTATAAGTTGTGCTCCTGATATTACTGTTAATGTTACGCCCGGCACCTGCGGTGCTACGGTATCTCAATTTGGTTTGCCCACTGCTACTGAAAATTGTGGAGGAATGATTGTTTTTAATATTCCTGCAACCGGAGTTTACCCTGCCGGCACTACTAATATAAACAGAACCGCTACTGATGCCCGTGGCAATACTTCAACTTGTATTCAAACCATTACCGTAATAGACAACGAATTTCCCGTTATCAGCAATGAGTCTGTTTCACAAGTTATTCTCAGTCCTGCAAACCATACCATGCGTACCGTGAATGTGCCTTATACTGCTACGGATAATTGCGGTGTTACTACCACTTTATTGGTAACCAGTAATGAACCCATAAACGGCACCGGCGACGGAGACACTGACCCCGACTATATTGTGATGGACAATCATACAGTGCAATTAAGGGCAGAGCGCTCTGCAAATGGCAACGGAAGAATTTATACCATAACCATTAGAGCAGTGGATACTTATGGTAACGTAACCACCAAAACTTTGGAAGTACGAGTGCCGCATGATATCAAAAGTCCTCGTAGCGGTCAGCCTTTTGTTATCAATTCTACGGTAAATTTCTCAGGCGAATTCTGGGATAAACTTTCCAACCGCCATACTGCAAAATGGATGCTGGATGGTAGCGCAGTGTCAAACGGAATTGTTATTGAGCCTACAGCAAATCAAAACGGAAAAGTAAATGGCAGTTATAAATTTACATCTGCAGGCGTGTACAAATTGCAGATGAATATTACTGACCAGGCAGGTGTTACTTCATACTCAAATACCAATGGCGATCTGGATGCTATCGTTGTAATTTATGATCCCAATGGCAGCTATGCTTTTGGTGGCGGATGGTACCCCTCTGCAGCAGGAGCATTAAGAAACAACCTTGCGGCAACTGGAAAAGCCAGTTATGGTTTTGCAGTAAATTATACTAATGCAGCCAGGCCAAAAGGCGAAACCCAGTTTGAATTTAAGATAGGCACATTTGAATTTAACGCCCTTAATTTTGATTACCTGGCTGTAAGTGGCGCCAGGGGCCAGTTCAGGGGTACCGGAAAAATAATAGGTGGGCAAAGCGGTGTGGGATTTATAATGACGGTGATAGACGGAGCAATTGATGGAAGTAACATAGATAAAATAAGATTGAAGATATATAACCGAAATACTGGCCAGGTTTATTACGATAACCAAAATGGAGCCAGTGATGCGGAGAATCCCACAACGGCGGTAGGTATAAACAGTTCAATTTTTATTCAAGGCACACAGCCAAATAATTTTGTAACCAAAACGGCTTCAGAAAAAAGCAAAGACAAAATACTTGCTGTTAGTAAACTGGAACTTGTAGCCTTCCCAAATCCGAGCAATAAAGATTTTACGATCATGGTAAAAACAAATGATACAAAAGAACAAATACAAATGACCATTACAGATGGGCAGGGAAGAATATTAGAAACCAAAAACAACTTGCAGGCGGGCAACATCATTAAGGTAGGAGAAACTTACCGGGCAGGTGTGTATATAATAAAAATAGTACAGGGTAAACATCATGAAGAAATGAAGCTGGTGAAATTGTAATATTTCATTATGGGAAAAATCGGATGAGGCTGTCTCAAAAGTCGGAGGCAGCCTCTTTTTATTCGGATACCTGATGGAGAAAATTTTCGTACAGGCGATTGTAAGAAGGTTCATCTTACTTTTGATACAGCCTCATCTTTTTAAATCAATTTGCCTAAATAAGAGAACAGTTTTTTTATTTACATCTTATAAATTTGTTACATTCTTGCTTACCCAAGGCAAAACTTTCCTTTCGCTTTTTCCCAAGATATTTTCCCGTTACCTTCATACTTCAATAAATTTAACATGAAAAAATATTTTCTCTGCGTAATATTATGCAGCCAGTTTCATTTCATAACTTCTGCACAAACAATTAACCCCTCTTATTTCAGCCAGTTAAAATGGCGCATGATTGGTCCGCATCGTGGCGGCAGAACAGTAGGCGCCGTAGGTGTTGCCCAACAACCCAATGTATTTTATATCGGTGTAAACAATGGTGGCGTATGGAAAACAACTGATTATGGTCGCACCTGGTTTCCCATTTTTGATGACCAGCCCACAGGATCCATTGGCGATGTGGCAGTATCGCCATCAAACCCAAACACAATTTATGTAGGCAGCGGTGAAGGACTGCAGCGGCCAGACCTTTCCGTTGGTAATGGTATGTATAAATCAACTGATGCAGGAAAAACATGGACGCATTTAGGGTTGGAAAATGTTCAACAAATTGGTGGCCTGGCAATTGACCCAACAAATGAAAACCGTGTTTTTGTTGCAGCGCTTGGGCATCCTTACGGGCCCAATACGGAGCGAGGAATTTATAGAACAACAAATGGTGGAACCACATGGGAAAAAGTTTTTTACATAGATGAAAACACAGGTGCCATACAGGTTACTATTGATCCTAAAAATGCAGATATCATTTATGCAGATATGTGGGCTGGCCGACAGGGCCCCTGGGAAAATGGCAAATGGAGCGGAGCAGAAAGTGGCTTATTTAAATCTGATGACGGTGGTACAACATGGAAGAAATTAACTAAAGGACTGCCTACAATAAAAGAGGGATTAACAAGAATAGGTTTTGGCATTGCACCCTCAGATCCTAATCGTTTGTATGCAACTGTTGATTGCGGAAATCATGGAGGCATTTACCGCAGCAATGACGCAGGTGAATCATGGATGCTGATGAGTACGGATGAAAGATACTGGGGAAGAGGGGAAGACTTTGCAGAAATTAAAGTGGACCCTAACAATGCAGATATTGTTTACAGTGCTGATGTAGTAGTTTGGAAATCGGTTGACGGTGCTAAAACATGGACCGCATTTCGTGGTGCACCCGGTG
Source organism: Ferruginibacter sp. (assembly GCA_046595965.1). Lineage (GTDB taxonomy): Bacteria > Bacteroidota > Bacteroidia > Chitinophagales > Chitinophagaceae > Ferruginibacter. The sequence continues at coordinate 4,258 of JBKJSJ010000242.1, read as the reverse complement.
GTGATGATTATCACCGCATCTGGATAAATCCCATCAATCCGCAAATCATGCTGATCGCCAGTGACCAGGGCGCAATCATTACCGTTAATGGCGGCGAAACATTTTCATCCTGGTACAACCAACCAACCGCACAAATGTATCATGTAAGTACTGATAATGCATTTCCCTATAATGTTTACAGCGGCCAGCAGGAAAGCGGCTCGGTAGGTATTGCATCCAGAGGCAATGATGGGCAGATAACTATTCATGAATGGCATCCGGTAGGTGCACAGGAATATGGCTATGTTGCTGCCGATCCTTTTGATCCAAATATTATTTATGGGGGCAAGCTTTCACGGTATGATAAGCGTACTGGACAAACACAAAACATAGAACCAGAGGCTGTAAAAAGTGGCAAATACCGTTTTATAAGAACGGCTCCAGTTTTATTTTCTCCTGCAGATAACAAAACATTATTCTATGCCGGTAATGTTTTATTTAAAACTCTGAATGGTGGTAAAAACTGGCAGGTAATAAGTCCTGATCTTTCAAGAGAAAGCTGGGATGTACCATCAAGTGTAGGAATCTACAACAGCGCATCTTTAAAAACAATGCCAAGGCGTGGTGTGATTTATACTGTTGCCCCTTCGCAAAAAGACATCAACACAATCTGGTGCGGAACGGATGATGGTTTGATTCACCTCACAAAAGACGGTGGCAAAAACTGGAAGAATGTTACACCTGCTTCCATCAGTTCCTGGAGTAAAATTTCTTTGATGGATGCAAGCCATTTTGATGTGAATACAGTTTATGCTGCCGTGAATCGCATCCGCCTCGATGATATGCATCCACACATTTACAAAACAAATGATGCAGGCAAAACCTGGAAGGAAATTATAAATGGTTTGCCAAATGACCCGATAAATGTTGTGAGAGAAGACCCAATTCGCAAAGGATTATTATATGCAGGAAGTGAAAGAGCAGTGTATGTATCTTTTGATGATGGTGAGCATTGGCAATCATTGCGGCTGAATATGCCTGCAACATCTATCCGTGATTTGGTTATAAAAGATGATGATCTTGTTATCGGCACCCACGGCAGGAGCTTTTGGATTTTGGATAACATTAGTCCGTTAAGACAAATTACTCGTCAAGAATCTAACAATTTAACCAGGCTATATCAACCGGCTGGCGCTTACCGTGTACGCTGGAATATGTGGACAGACACACCGCTACCACAAGAAGAACCTGCAGGAGAAAATCCTCCTGATGGAGCCATGATAGATTATTACCTGTCTGATGATGCAAAAAATATAACGCTTGAAATTTTAGATGCAAAAGGAAATAGCATTCGCAAATATTCCAACACAGATACCTTATATAAAATTCCTGATGTAAATATTCCATTGTATTGGATAAGGGCTCAGCAAATTTTATCTTCAGAAAAAGGCGCCCATCGTTTTTTATGGGACATGCATTATGCGGCTTTGAATGTACCTGCATCGTACCCTATCAGTGCTACATATAAAAATACAGCACCCAATGAAACATCACCTTGGGTAATGCCTGGAACCTACACAGCAAAACTTAATGCTGACGGTAAGACATTCACTCAAACATTATTAATAAAAACGGATCCAAGGATAAAAACATCTTTAGCAGATCTTCAGCAGAAACATGATTTGTCTGTAATGATTTATAAAAACAGGCTGCAGGTATTAAATGCAATGAATGAATTGGAAATTATTCGCAACAGTTTGAAAGTAAAAATCTCCGCTGCCACTGGTTCAGTTTTATCTTCTTTAAAAGACTGCGATACCCTGGCTGCAAGGTTTGAAACAGCCACACAAAATGGCAAACAACAAAATTTTGCCAGGTTACAAAATGATCTCTCGGCTGTTTTTAATATTTTAAACGAAAATGATATGCCAGCCAGCACACAGGCTATTGCAGCAGCAAAAGATACAGAAAAAACGTTTCAAATTTTATGGCAGCAATGGATAATGGTAAAACAAAAAACAGCAAAATGTATTAGTGAGCAATAAAAATTCGGGTTAACAGCTTTACAAACAAATGCCAAAAACAAATCATGTATTTTTATTAACTTCCTTGCTAAAATAGTACTATGCCACAAAGCCGTAGAAGCTTTATACAAAAAGCCAGCCTCCTTGCCGGTGCTTTTTCTACCAACAGTTTATTTAATGAACTGCATGCTGCACAATTTGAAATGGCCAATAAAAAAGCTGCAGGCAAAACTGCCCGTGAGTTGCCTGCTGATGAAGATTACCGGAGCGTTATTCAGCAGGCATATACCGTAAATTCTCCTATCATTAATTTAAACAACGGGGGCGTAAGCCCTTCACTAAAAGTAGTGCAGGATGCATTGGACAGGTATAACAAAATGGCCAACGAAGGCCCTTCTTATTTTATGTGGCGGATAATAGATATGGGCCGGGAACCACTGAGAGAAAAACTGGCAGAACTTGCCGGTGCATCAGCAGAAGAAATTGCCATAAACAGAAACAGTACCGAAGCCTTAAACACAGTAATCTTTGGCCTGCGCCTGCAAAAGGGGGATGAAGTGATTGGCACCAAACAGGATTATCCCAACATGATTAACGCATGGAAACAAAGACAAACAAGGGAAGGTATTGTGTATAAACAAATCAGTTTTAATTTTCCAATGGAAGATGATGATGCTATTGTGCAGGTTTATGAAAAAGCCATTACTTCCAAAACAAAACTCATCCACATTACTCATGTTATTAATTGGGTGGGGCAGATAATGCCAGTAAAAAAAATAACAGCAATGGCTGCACGCCGTGGAATAGAAACACTGGTGGACGATGCCCATTCTTTTGGTTTGCTCCATTCTAAAATACTAGCACTGGGCTGCGATTATTTTGGTGCCAGCCTGCATAAATTTTTAAGTGCCCCCATTGGCAGCGGTATGTTGTGGATACGAAAAGAAAAAATTGCCCGCATCTGGCCATTGGTATGTAACGATGCCCCGGAGAGTGCCGACTTAAGAAAGTTTGAAACCCTTGGCACCCGCAGTTTTGCCATAGAGCAAGCCATAGGCGAAGCTATTAATTTTCACAATGCTATTGGTGCAGAAAGAAAGCAGGAACGTATTCATTACCTGAAAAATTACTGGGCTACTGCAGTAAACAATATTCCAAAAGTAAAACTCCATACTTCTCTTAATCCCGTTTATTCCTGTGCCATTTGTGGGTTAAGTATAGATGGACTTACGGCTCGGGAATTAGACAATGCTTTGTGTACAAAATATAAAATTCATACAGTAGGTATTAACTGGGAAAATATTCATTGTGTGCGAATAACCCCGCATGTATATACAACCCTTAAAGATTTAGACAAATTAGTAATGGCCATAAAAGAAATAGCTGTGCAAAAAAAAGAGCTAAGAACAGCAAGGAGAAAAAGCGATGAAAGAGTGAAAAGGAACTTCTTCTTTACTCAATTACCTCCTTACAAAAAAACATTTTACAAATGCAAAAAATTAATTGGGGGATAATTGGTTGTGGAGATGTGACTGAACTTAAAAGCGGTCCGGCTTTTAATAAAGTTAAAGACTCCTGTCTGCTTGCAGTAATGCGCAGAGATGCAGTAAAAGCAAAAGATTATGCGGAGCGGCATAAGGTACCTCTTTGGTACGATGATGCCGGCAAACTTATTGGTAACCCCGATGTGAATGCCATTTATATTGCTACACCACCCGATACACATGAGCATTATACCCTGGCTGCCATCAATGCAGGTAAGCCTGTATATGTAGAAAAACCCATGACATTAAATGCTGCATCGGCTATGAAGATGTTGCAGGCTGCCGAAGAAAAAAATATAAAATTAGTAATAGCACATTACCGCAATGCGCAGCCAATGTTTATAAAAATAAAAGAAATACTGCAGCAGCATACAATAGGTAAAATAAAAGCAGTGCAATTGAATTATTTTACGAAACCATTATCTGCTTTAGAAATGGCTTTGCCCAAACAGGCCTGGAGAATAAACCCTTCGATTTCTGGCGGCGGATTATTTCATGATCTGGCACCTCACCATTTGGGGCTTATGCTGTTTTTTTTCGGTGAAGTAAAATCAGCATCCGGAACTTCGTGTAACCTTAGTGGTTTGTATGCAGCAGATGATACAGTGAATGGGAATATCATTTTTAAAAATGATGTTGAGTTTAATGGCAACTGGAATTTTAATGCACCAGCCGGTGACGAAGCAGATGAATGCATCATAACAGGAGAAA
>JBKJSJ010000241.1:0-2721 GCA_046595965.1 Ferruginibacter sp. | reverse complement strand
TTCGGGTGCCATAGCCCTGCCAGATTTGAGTAACGGTTTTGTAGTAAAGAAAACCGTATTCAGTGGTAAGGCCTTTGCCAACATTGCCGTAAGCACTTCAAAAAAAATCATTGCCCTCAATCCTAATTCATACAATATTGAAATGACTACCGGCACTGCAGAAGTGGTTCCATTTGCTGCAACCATTGATGCAGCCAAAGTAGAAGTTACCGCTGTAAATAAATTAACCGGCGAAGTATCCCTGAGCGAAGCGGATATTGTTGTAAGTGGAGGCCGTGGTTTGAAAGGACCCGAAAACTGGGGATTGGTAACAGAACTTGCTACCCTGCTGGGAGCAGCCACAGCATGTAGCCGACCGGTAGCAGATATAAACTGGCGGCCACACCACGAGCATGTAGGACAAACCGGCCTTGCCATTGCGCCAAATTTATATATAGCCATTGGTATATCTGGTGCTATACAACACCTGGCAGGTGTAAACCGTAGTAAAGTTATTGTAGTTATCAATAAAGATCCGGAAGCTCCTTTCTTTAAAGCAGCCGATTACGGTATTGTGGGCGATGCCTTTGAAGTAATGCCAAAGATTATTGATGCAGTGAAAAAATTGAAGGGTGTAGCATAAATTTTTTCTTTATTAATATGATATTAAAAGCCTTTCTACTAAATTTGAAAGGCTTTATTTTTTATATTTGCCACTTGCTAACCCCAACTTAACTAAGCACACAGCCATTGGATTATGAAAAAAATTGAACTGGAAATAGTAGCACTTTCGCACAGCATTACACAAACGCACTCCTATGCGGTGGTGCTGGGAGAAATAAATGGCCTCAGGAGATTGCCTATTGTAATTGGTGGTTTTGAAGCACAGGCCATAGCCGTAGCATTGGAAAGAATGAACCCCAGCCGCCCCCTTACCCACGACCTGATGAAGAATTTTATGATGGCCTTTAATGTAGAGCTGCACGAAATAATAATAAACGACTTGCAGGAAGGAATTTTTTATTCTAAGCTGGTATGCAGTTCGGCCAACGATACAGTAGAAATAGATTCCCGCACTTCTGATGCCCTGGCATTGGCCGTTCGTTTTGGCTGCCCCATATATACCTATGAAAATATACTGGAGCAGGCAGGTGTTATGATGGAAGACGATCAGAAAAAACAATCCCAACCCACTGCCTCTACTGTTACTTCAGACGCTGCATCTACCAACGACCTAAAAGCACTAAGCCTTGCCGAACTCAATACCCTGCTCACAGAAGTGCTGGAGCATGAAGATTATATAAGGGCTATTTCTATTAGGGATGAAATAAAAAGCAGGGGAAAATAGGCGATAATTATTTAATGAATAATGTAGAGAAGAATTTTATAGCTATTGTTGAATAGATGGAAATTTAATCTGAAAAATAAAATCAACCCAAATAGCTTTTTGGTTTTTCAACCTGTTTTAATAATTTTTTTTTTGAGCCGGCTAATATCCCTGGTTGAACTTCAGTGGCGACGCTCCATTCAAATTCAGTTCCCTGGTTTAGCTTCAGCTTTCAATTTGCAGTTTATTATTTTACCCGCTTCACTAAAAACTTTAAGAACCTTTTTTATTTAAACATACCAGCAAATAAAGTTTACTGGATACAGCTTCAAAGCTTAAAAATTATTAATTATCATTTGCCGCTTTATTAATTTAAAAATTATCCATTCAAATGGTTTCATTTCCAAATTGCAAAATAAATATTGGTTTAAATATTCTCTCAAAAAGGAAAGATGGCTATCATGATCTGCAAACAATATTTTATCCAATAGACCTAAAAGATCCGCTGGAAATTATTGAAACCGATGCATGTGCAAAAGATGTAACCTTTAGCAGCAGTGGATTAAAAATAAATGGCACCGAAGAAGACAATCTTTGTATGAAAGCATTTCGTCTTGTAAAAAAAGATTTTCCTGCACTGCCTTCTATAAAAATGCATTTACACAAAACCATACCAATAGGTGCCGGGCTGGGCGGTGGCTCGGCCGATGCAGCTTTTGCACTTCAACTAATCAACAAAAAGTTTTCGCTAAAGCTACATAAGGAGCAGCTTCTCCAATATGCGTTGCAGCTTGGCAGCGATTGTCCTTTTTTTATGGTTAATACTGCCTGCTACGCCACAGGCCGGGGCGAAATATTAGAACCATTTTCGCTTGATCTTTCTGGCTATTCAATTCTATTGGTTAATCCCGGTATTCATATCAACACTGCACAAGCTTTTTCTGCCATCAGCATTGCAGAAAATAAAACCAATTTAAAAGACCTGGTATCAATGCCGGTGTGGGAGTGGAAAAATTGTATTAGCAATGATTTTGAAAAATCGGTTTTTCAAGAACACCCGCAAATATCAGCCATTAAAAATGAACTCTACTCACTTGGAGCACTTTATGCCAGCATGAGTGGCAGCGGCAGCAGTGTGTATGGCATTTTCTCAAAGGAGCAAAGAGTCACTTTAAATTTCCCTGCTCATTACTTTTACAGATGGGTTTAATCTTATATCTTTGGCCCATCAAAACATCTACCACCATAGCATTTTTAAACAGCAATCTCGATTTGCTGAATCACTAAGGTCCACAAGCCACCTAGCCAACTTATGGAAGAGCTTGGTGCGCACTTTTAACTGGGGCTAATAATTTAAGCTACATACCTATTACAAATTAGCCATTGACCATTGACTATTGACCAATTTACTATTT
>JBKJSJ010000434.1:0-6710 GCA_046595965.1 Ferruginibacter sp. | reverse complement strand
AAACATAACAACACTATTTCTCGATATAGGCGAAGTGCTGCTTACAAACGGATGGGGACATAAATCTAGGCAGCTTGCTGCAGAGCATTTCAATTTTGGGTATAACGATTTTAATACAAGGCATGCTATTGCCTTTGAAACTTATGAATCTGGCAAGCTTACAATGGACGAGTATTTAGACATTGCTGTTTTTTATGAACAACGTGATTTTACAAAAGAAGCATTCACGCAGTTCATGTTTACTCAATCAAAACCGTACCCGGAAATGATTGCGTTGATAAAAAGATTGAAAGAAAGATATGGTTTAAAAATCATTGCAGTGAGCAATGAAGCGAGAGAATTAAATAACTATAGAATAAACCAATTTGAGTTGGCAGGATTTATCGATTTTTTTGTTTCCTCTAGCTATGTGCAAATGCGTAAGCCCGACATCAATATTTATAAACTTGCACTTGATATGGCGCACGTAGAGCCAAGTGAGGTGCTTTGTATAGATGATGTGGCAGTGTTTGTAACCATTGCTGAAAGCCTGGGCATAAATGGCATTTGCCATTTAGACTATGCAACAACCTGTAAAAAATTGCAATCATTCGGATTTGATACAACAGTATGAAAAATGAAAATGAAAATATTCTTGTAATAAATGGTGGCTCTTCCAGCATCAAATTCGCTTTGTATAGTAAAGATGAAAATCTTAATAAAATATTTTCAGGGCAAATAAAAAGAATTGGAACGAGCGAACCTGAGTTTACTGTTGTCAACAATAGAGAAGAAAAAAATGAAATAATAATTGATGCAGCAGATTTTAAAGAAGCTGCTGAATTTTTAATCGAACGGTTAAAAAAATCTGGAAATTTTGAAAAGATAACTTGCATCGGTCATCGCATTGTTCACGGTATGAAGCATACACAAGCAGAAATAATAGATGAAGATTTATTGGATGAGTTAAAACAAATCAGTGATTACGATCCCGATCATCTTCCTGCAGAAATAGAAATGGTAAGATTATTTAAAAAACATTTTCCGTCCTTAATGCAGGTTGCCTGTTTTGATACGGCATTTCATACTACCCTTCCTGCAGTGGCGAAAACATTTGCAATTCCCAAACGCTATTATGAAGAAGGCGTTCAGCGCTATGGCTTTCATGGCATTTCTTATAGTTATTTAATGCAAGCATTAAAAAAGCAAAACGAAGCAGAAGCAAACGGAAAAGTTATTCTGGCACACCTTGGTAACGGCGCCAGCCTTGCCGCAGTGAAAGCCGGCAAATGTATTGATACCAGCATGGGCTTTACTCCTGCCGGCGGCATAACTATGAGTACAAGAAGTGGCGACATGGATCCGAGCGTAGCGTGGTATTTAATGAAGAAAGGATTGGATGCAAAAGGCTTTAATAATTTGATCAATCATCAATCAGGCTTGTTGGGAATATCCGGCATCAGTGCTGATATGCAGGTTTTACTTGAACAGGAAAATGAAAATAAAGATGCGGCATTGGCAATTGATATGTTTTGTTACCACATTAAAAAATACATAGGTGCTTACGCAGCAGTTTTAGGTGGATTGGATACGTTGGTTTTTTCGGGTGGCATTGGCGAGAATGCACCCGCAATTCGTGAACGCATTTGTAACGAGTTGGGGTATCTGAATATTCATTTTAATATAGAAAAAAATAATAAAAATGAAGGGCAGATTTCAGATGACGATAGCAAAGTAAAAGTGTATGTTATTAAAACAGATGAAGAAATAATGATTGCCAATATTGCTGCAGAGCTGTATGAAAAAAACTTAAAAGATTAATTAGAAAAAATAATACTAAGCACATGAAAGAAAGCTACGGAACATTATCAGAAACTATTAACGGATTAAAAAAAGAGGGCTACACGCTTGATTTTAATATTAATAAAGAAGCTGTGATTTGTGATCAGCAAAATATAAATCTATCTCCTGAAGATTTTGCGATTGATAAGGTGTATCGTTTTGAAGGTGAATCAAACCCGGAAGATCAATCAATATTATATGCAATCTCTTCAAACAAATTTAATGTGAAAGGCGTGTTGGTAAATGGCTATGGTATTTCTGCAGATGAAAAATCGAATGCCTTAATTGCAAAATTAAGTACGCATGCGGATAATGATGTTGCAAAGGAAACAACTGACAATACAAATGTTGAAATTAAAGCGAACGAAGCCACAGCATTGCGCCCGGAAGGCGACCGTATATTAGATGCGCCCCTGGTGGAAATGGATCTGAATAATTTTATTCTTCAGATAAAAGAAGAAATTACCTGGGCTACAACTGATCGTAATTCCATTACCATTTTTAAAACAGAGAATACAACTGTGGTGCTGATTGGATTGCATACAAATGCAGCATTAAAAAAGCATCAAGCCTACGGAAACATTCATGTGCAGGTATTGGAAGGGAATATAAACTTCTGCACAGAGCAACAAACAGTTTCACTTACGAAAGGAAAAATGATTGCTTTAAAGGCTGATATTCCGCATAGCGTATTGGCTTTAGAAGATAGTTTTTTTCTGCTTACCATGATTGTGCAATCACAATAAAAACAAAAAATTTAGCATCTGCATTTTTAATAAAAAAAATATTATGGAAACACATACAATTGAATCAGAAAAAGCCAACCTCAATTATGAAGTTGGGCAGGAAGAATTATCCCCTGCACTCTTAAATAAAATAAATGCTTATTGGCGGGCTGCCAATTATCTTTCGGTCGGTCAAATGTATTTGCATGAAAACCCGCTGTTAAGAGAACCGCTTAAACCTGAAAATATCAAGAACATGCTGCTGGGTCATTGGGGTACAACGCCGGGTCAGAATTTTATTTATGTGCATCTCAATCGCATCATAAAAAAGTATGATCAGGATATGATTTACATTTCTGGTCCCGGCCACGGCGGGCCAGCAATTGTAGGCAATGTTTACCTCGAAGGAACTTATAGTGAAGTCTATCCGAACATCAGCCAGGATGAAGATGGCCTGCAAAAATTATTTAAACAATTTTCTTTTCCCGGCGGTATTCCCAGCCATGTTTCACCCGAATGTCCTGGCTCTATACATGAAGGTGGTGAACTTGGCTATTCGCTAAGCCATGCTTTCGGGGCAGCCTTTGATAATCCTGGTTTAATTGTGAGTTGCGTAGTAGGCGATGGTGAGGCAGAAACCGGGCCATTAGCCACTGCATGGCATTCCAATAAATTTTTAAATCCTGTTACAGATGGCGTGGTACTTCCTATTCTGCATTTGAATGGCTACAAAATTGCCAACCCAACGGTGCTTGCCCGTATCAGTCCTGAAGAACTGGATCAACTGTTTAAAGGTTATGGCTGGAAGCCTTACCTCATTGAAGGTGACGACCCAATGGAAATGCACAAAAAAATGGCGCAGTTGCTGGATACAGTTATGGAAGAAATAAGATCAATAAAAAAGAATGCAGTAGAAAATAGTGATGCTTCACGTCCCATTTGGCCAATGATTATTTTAAAATCGCCTAAAGGATGGACCGGCCCAAAATATGTGAATGGTTTAAAAGTAGAAGGCAATTTTAGGTCGCACCAGGTGCCAATTACTGACCCTGCTACAAACACTGAACATTTAAAGCAATTGGAAGAATGGCTTAAGAGTTACAAGCCCGAAGAACTTTTTGATGAAAGCGGACGTTTACTTTCTGAACTTGCCGACCTGGCGCCAAAAGGGGAAAGGCGCATGGGAGCTAATCCGCACGCCAATGGTGGCTTACTGCTACACGAACTTCGTATGCCCGATTTTCGTGAATACGGAAATAATCTAAAAAATCGTGGAGAAAAAGGTCCCGGTGATACCCTGGCCTTAGGTACTTTTATGAGGGATATAATAAAATTGAATTCAGATAAAAGAAACTTTCGTGTTTTTGGACCTGATGAAACGTTGTCGAACAAATTGAATGCAGTGTTTGAAGCGACGGACCGCCAGTGGGAAGCGCCCATCATTGATACGGATGAATTTTTAAAAAGAGATGGCCGTGTAATAGAAATGTTGAGCGAGCACCAATGTGAGGGCTGGCTGGAAGGATATCTTTTAACAGGAAGACATGGATTGTTCAACTGCTATGAAGCGTTTATCCATATCATTGATTCCATGTTCAACCAGCATGCCAAGTGGCTAAAGGTCACATCAGAACTTCCCTGGCGCAGGAAAATTGCTTCACTCAATATTCTTTTGGCTTCGCATGTATGGCGGCAGGATCATAATGGCTTCACACATCAGGATCCTGGATTTCTTGATGTGGTAATGAATAAAAAAGCATCTGTGATAAGGGTTTACCTGCCACCTGATGCCAACTGCCTTTTATCAGTTATGGATCATTGTTTCCGCAGCAGACATTATGTAAATGTGATCATAGCAGGCAAGCATCCTGCCCCACAATGGCTTTCTATGGAAGAGGCTGTTGTTCATTGCACGAAGGGAATTGGAATCTGGGAATGGGCAAGCAATGATAAAGGAGAAGAACCTGATATAGTTATGGCCTGTGCCGGGGATGTACCTACTCTCGAAACATTGGCTGCTGTTTCTATACTTAGTGAAAAATTACCTTCCCTGAAAGTACGGGTTGTGAATGTCGTTGACCTGATGAAATTGCAACCTGAAACAGAACACCCGCACGGATTAAGCGATGCCGATTTTGATACGTTATTCACTAAAGACAAGCCCATAATTTTTGCTTTCCATGGTTATCCCTGGCTTATTCACCGGCTCACTTACAAGCGCACCAATCACAGCAACATTCATGTGCGAGGCTATAAAGAAGAAGGTACCATCACCACCGCTTTTGATATGACAGTACTTAACGACCTTGACCGGTTTCATTTGGTGATGGATACGATTGACAGGTTGCCACAATTAAAAGATACCACTGCGTACCTGAAACAAGAGATGCAGGATAAACTTATTGAACACAAAAATTTTATCAGGAAGCATGGGATGGACATGCCGGAAATAAGAGATTGGAAATGGAAAAACTAACATCATGGATAAACAACTATTAAAAGGTACGATAACGCAGCTCTTTGCCGGAAACAAAGGGCTGCTTGCAATGGATGAAAGTAATTCCACCTGCAACAAACGTTTTGCCGCAGCAGGCATTCCACAAACAATGGAAATGCGGCGCAAGTATCGTGAACTGATCGTTACAACGCCGGGTTTGAATGAAAGTATAGGCGGCGCTATATTATATGATGAAACGATTCGTCAGCAAACAAAAGACGGTATTCTCTTTACAGATGTGTTAGTTAAAGCTGGAATTATTCCGGGAATCAAAGTTGATACAGGCGCTAAACCAATGGCAGGTTTTGCAAATGAAAAAGTTACGGAAGGTTTAGACGGGTTACGTGAACGTTTATCAGCGTATAAAACAATGGGTGCACGATTTGCCAAGTGGCGGGGCGTAATTACGATTGGGGACGATATTCCAACCACGGCTTGTATTAAAGCCAATGTACATGCACTTGCACGATATGCAGCTTTATGCCAGGAGGCAGGCATTGTACCTATTGTAGAACCCGAAGTGTTGATGTCAGGTAATCACACCATACAACAATGTTATGTTGTTACAGAGAAGGTTTTAAAAATGCTGTTTTATCAATTGTATCAATTTAAAATTGATCTGGAAGGAATGATCTTAAAGCCGAACATGGTTATTGCTGGAAAAGAAAGCACTGTGCAAAATTCCATTGATGAAGTAGCCGAAGCGACTGTGAATTGCTTGCTTACATCTGTTCCTGCTGCTATGCCTGTAATTACATTTTTATCTGGCGGACAATCTCCAGAAGATGCGGCTTCACATTTGAATGCGATCAATAAAAATTTTAAGAATCATCTACCTTGGGTAGTTAGTTTTTCTTTTGCAAGAGCCATTCAGCAACCTGCGCTTGATATATGGAAAGGACAGGAAGCGAATGTGAAGGAAGCACAAAAACTATTATGTCATCGTGCAAAGTTGGATGCCGCCGCACGGCAGGGCGAATACGAAATTCAAATGGAAACCGATTTTACATAATTAAATATTTGCCTGTTGCCACATCAAAAAGTAGAGATTGTAAAAGACCTGCGAAGCAAAGGTGAATTTGTAGCAATGACCCGTCATGGCGTAAATGATGCTCCGGCATTAGCCCAATCAGATGTAGGTATTGCAGTCGGCTCTGGCACAGATATAGCAGCTGAAACAGCAGGAATAATTTTAATGAACAGCAACCCGAAGTATATTGCAAGTTTGATTTTATTCGGCAAGGCAACCTATCGCAAAATGATACAGTATTTAATTTGGGCAACTGGCTACAATGTTGTGGCAATAACGCTTGCAGCAGGTGTTCTTTATAAATGGGGTATTATATTAACACCCGCAGTTGGTACGGTGTTCGTGAGTGTAAGCTCCATTGTAGTAGCTATCAATGGGAAATTATTGAAGGTGAAATTAGTTTTTAAAAAAAATTAAAACACCTATAATAAAGTATTCAAAATAAATATAAAACAGATAATAATAATTTTTTGACCAAAAAAAATAAAACAATCATGGAATACTATTTTAGTAAAACAATTGCGGATAGTTTCGACAACGCAATTCAAAAAGTTACAGAAGCCCTCACAGCTGAAGGTTTTGGTATATTGACAGAAATTGACATAAAAGCTACATTAAAGAAAAAGCTTGATGTGGA
>JBKJSJ010000229.1:0-2561 GCA_046595965.1 Ferruginibacter sp. | reverse complement strand
TTTTAAAATATTACCAGGTGACTATTTTTAAGATTGCCTAATGAGGCTTAATGGATCGTTGATGAAATTCTGCAGATTAGTTTATAGAAGAAAGATAGTTTTTTCACGGTCTGACGTAGAAGGGCTGATGGAAAAAAATAAATAAAAGCTATTTGTTTCAGTAGTTGTAATGAGCACTTGCAGCCAACAACACATTCACCAAATATTAGTTAGATATTTACGCAATAGAAAATGAGGAACTTTATTAAAAAGCTGTGAGTAATGATAATAGACAACTATAACCGTGTACATAATTACCTGCGTATTTCGCTTACAGATAATTGCAACCTGCGTTGTTTTTACTGTATGCCCGAAGAAGATTATGTATTTACACCTGCTTCGCAATTGATGCAGGTGGATGAAATAGAAAAGCTGGCAAAAATATTTGTAGCAAATGGTGTAAATAAAATACGCCTTACCGGCGGCGAACCCCTGGTGCGTAAAGATGCGGCTGAAATTATTTTAGCTTTATCCAAATTACCTGTTAGTCTGACGCTTACTACCAATGGCACAAGACTGCATGAATTTGTGGATGTACTGGAACAAGCTAATGTGCGTTCGCTCAACATTAGTCTTGATACCTTGCAGGCAGAAAAATTTCAATTAGTTACCCGGCGCAACCAGTTTGATGTAGTGATGAAAAATATTGAATTGCTGCTAAGCAAAAATTTTCATGTAAAAATAAATGTGGTGGCCATGAAGGGTTTTAATGACAATGAGATCAATGATTTTATTGCCTGGACAAAACATACACCTGTACATGTTCGCTTTATAGAATTTATGCCATTCAGCGGCAACCGCTGGACCAGCAATAAAGTATTTACACTACAGCAGATATTAAATGTAATTGAAGAAAAATATTCCTTCATCCGGTTGAAAGATGAAAAGCACGACACCGCAAAAAAATATATGGTGCCGGGCCATGCAGGAACTTTTGCCATCATCAGCACCATGAGTGCAAATTTTTGCGGTGATTGTAACCGCATGCGTTTAACAGCCGATGGCAAAATGAAAAACTGTTTATTTTCAAAAGAAGAAACAGATTTATTGTCCGCCTTACGAAAAGGAGAAGCAATACTTCCATTAATACAACAAAGCATCAGCAGCAAGGCCAAAGAATTAGGCGGACAGTTTACGTCGGATTTTGAACACATACATGCAGAAGATATTAATAACAGGAGTATGATATCGATTGGGGGATAAAAATCAAAGCCCGGAAACCCCCTTCACTAAAAATCGGGATTGCAAGAAGAGGGCTTGGCAACAAGTTGATAACACGAGAACCCTTTAATAAATATTTATAAAAGGCCATTTTAAAAATATCCGCTGATGCGGAATACAGCATGATCTCAGTTGATGAAGCAAAAAAAATAATTACAGAAAATATTGTTGCATTGCAGCCCGTACAAATGCCGCTGCAAAAAGCTGTAGGAAAAATTTTGGCAGAAGCTATTTATTCATCTTTTGATATACCTGCATTTCCACAATCTTCTATGGATGGATATGCATTTTCTTTCAGCCAATGGAAACAGCATAAAAAATTAATGATTGAGGGAGAGATAGCTGCAGGCAGTGGGGCAGAAATTTTACTTGCAGAAGGAAATGCCATCCGGATTTTTACTGGTGCACCCGTGCCACCGGGCGCTGATACGGTGGTGATGCAGGAAAAAGTTACCGTACAAAATTCAACAATAATAATAGCAGACGAAACAATAACACCTGGAACAAATGTGCGGCCCAAAGGATCGGAAATGAAGGCAGGGGAACTTGCATTGGAAAAAGGAACTATATTATCACCTGCAGCCATTGGATTTTTAGCAGGCATTGGCATTACTGCAATAAAAGTTTTTCCCAATCCATCCATCAGTATTATTATTACGGGCAAAGAATTACAGCAGGCAGGCAATCCTTTAGAATATGGCCAGGTGTACGAATCAAATTCTTTTACACTTTCATCAGCATTGGGTCAATTACATTTTGAAAATATAAAAATTTTCAGGGCCGATGATGACCTGCAAATATTAACCGGCATTTTACAACAAGCGCTGCAGCAAAGTGATGTAGTGCTGCTCACTGGTGGCATTAGTGCCGGCGATTATGATTTTGTTTTGCAGGCTGCCAGCAATTGTGCTGTAAAAAAATTGTTTCATAAAATAAAACAACGTCCGGGCAAACCATTATACTTTGGTAAAAAGGAAAATAAGCTGGTGTTTGGCTTGCCCGGAAATCCATCTTCAGTACTCACCTGTTTTTATGAGTATGTGCTTATTGCATTGGCAATATTAACCAATCAGAAAATAAATTTAAAAACCATCAATGCTCCTTTAGAAAAACCATTTAGTAAAACAAATGCCTTAACTCATTTTCTAAAAGGTTTTTATAATGCTGAAAAAGTAACAATGCTGGATGCACAGGAATCTTACCGTCTCAGTTCTTTTGCCAAAGCCAACTGCTTAATAAAAATAAATGAGGAACAAACGCAATGTGCAGCAGGCCAAATGGTAGAAGTGCATCTATTACCG
>JBKJSJ010000139.1:0-5882 GCA_046595965.1 Ferruginibacter sp. | reverse complement strand
AAAATCTTCTGCCAGGTTCATATTATCTTCCAGGTCGGCAAAGGCCACTTCGGGTTCTATCATCCAGAACTCAGCAAGGTGGCGGGTGGTGTTGCTGTTTTCTGCACGAAAAGTGGGGCCGAAAGTGTAGATATCGCTAAATGCCATAGCCGCCAGTTCGCCTTCCAGTTGGCCACTCACCGTAAGGTTTGTGCTACGCCCAAAAAAATCTTCTTTAAAATTGATGCTCCCATCTGCATTTTTGGGAGCCGTTCCATTTAATGGCAAAGTAGTTACCTGGAACATTTCTCCTGCTCCTTCGGCATCGCTTCCTGTAATGATGGGCGTGTGCAGATACAAGAATTCCCGCTTGTGAAAAAATTCATGTACTGCATAAGCCAGCGAATGCCTCACCCTGAAAATGGCACCAAATGTATTGGTGCGAAAACGCAGGTGAGCAATTTCTCTTAAAAATTCGAGGCTGTGTTTTTTGGGTTGCAGTGGAAATTTTTCTGCATCACTGTCTCCTAATATTTCAATGGATGCAGCTTGCAGTTCTACTTTTTGTCCCTTGCCCAGCGAAGTAATTACTTTACCCGAAGCTTTTATGCAGGCACCAGTAGTTATTCGTTTTAGCGTAGCTTCATCCAAAAGGCCGAGGGCTGCCATTACCTGCAGGTTATTGTTTGTGCTGCCATCATTAAGGGCTATAAACTGGTTGTTTCTAAAAGTGCGTACCCAACCCATTACCGTGGCTTCGTAATCTGCAGCATCGTTTTCTAACAACGCCTTTATTTTAATTCGCTTATTGAACATAGAAAAAATTTGTGGCAGCAAAGATAGAAAGACGGGGGCAGAGATAGCCAGACATTAATGGCGGGGAGGGAAATTTATTTACCTTTCAAATTGAATTAACTTTCGCTTTTAAGTGAGTTATACCTTTTAAGATTGTTACCCTGTTTTTTTTTGAGGTCATCCATTTTGGAAGTCTGCTCCCCAAACTTTTGTTTGACATTTCCTGAGTATTTCTCTCTCTGAGCTTAGCCTCTATATGTACTCTAAGAAAGTCTAAATGCTCGTAATTATAAGCCCACAATATATTCTCACAACAATTTATTGTAAGCCAAAGTGGTAAATGAAAATAAGGATCAATTGCTCCCCCGATGATCAAATATTTACCGCTGATTATTTTGTTGGACGATGAATGTAAAATTGAGTCAGGTTTCTCTTCAAGACGTTTATTGTGGCCACACTTTGCACAAATTAATTTAATCTCCTGATCATATACTTTTCTTACTGAAAATTCCTGAGTTATAATAATTGCCTGTGCACCACATGAGGGACAAACAACATAAATATCCTTTATGAAGTCATAAACCTGTTTCTGATAACTGTCTTTAGTACGTAGTGTCGTCATAGCATGTGCATTGCGCTGTAATTTATTCTACTCAAACCAATGTGCCTAAAAAACCTGATATTATTTATTAACCCCAATAGTATTGGTTGTACGACAAAACAATTGTAATACATACAATAAAATTATGTCTGCTTACTATTAAATGCTTTACTTCCTGATCAATATTTAACTACAATATGTCCCACACATTTTTCTGAATATTCTCTGCTATCTTTTGTGTGGGCACATCATTTTCATCATTGCCAAAAGGGTCTTCTATTTCTTCTGCTATCAGTTCCAGGCTGGCCAGCACATAAAAGATAAAGGCCACCACGGGTATCACATAATAGCCAAGGCTAAACACATATCCAAACGGCAGGGTCATTACATAAATGAAGATGAATTTTTTTATAAACACACTGTACGAATAAGGGATGGGGGTGTTTTTAATTCGTTCGCAGCCGCCGCAGATATCAGTGAATGACTGCAGCTCAGTATTAAGATAAATCAGTTGCTCGCCGGTAATTGTTCCTTCCTTATGCAACTGATGAATATGTTTATATATGAGCATGGCCACCTGGTTGGGTATATGTTTATCCTTGTCAATAGATTTAAACAAATGCCCATGTTCCTCATCATCAAATAATGCGATCCTTGTTTTTTCTCTTCGCAGGTGTGTGTGTAACGCATGGGCAATGCAGGGATCATTTTTTTGAAAAAGCTGCGCTGTGCTTTTTCTTCTTCCGGTAAAATAGCTGCTAATTTCATAGCCAGATTCCGGCTGTTGTTGGTAAGTGCTCCCCAAAGTTTGCGCCCTTCCCACCAGCGGTCGTAAGCAGTATTAGTTCTAAACACCAGCAGCATGGAAATGGCGAACCCAAGCAGGCTGTGCATCAGCGGAATATTCTTAATATTATTATCCAGGCTCAGTTGCCAGTACTCCAATTCCAGCACGGCAATGATTCCGCTATAAATACAAATACCCAAAAGCAGTGGTCCAAGCTTTCTAAAAGTATCAGCTTTATGAAATCTAAAAATAAAAGTGAACCAGTCTTTTGGGTTGTAAGAAATCATCTGTTATTATTTTGCTTCTGTATATTTTTTAAAATTATCCAGGCTCCAGGTGCCAGGTTGTGCGTGGCTTCCTTCTTCCATATTAATGGTCACATATTTTATTCCGGGCACAGCGGTAAGATTTAATACCACATCGGCCACATATATTTCTGCACCGGTGCTGCCCATTTGTTCGGCAAGGTATTTACTGTTTTTAATAACGGTGTAAATAGTATCGCCGCTGATTTTAATTTTCTCTAAAAAAACCTTTTCATAATATTCGTTCAACCCTCCAATTAATGTATCAGCATTCCGCCAGTTACGGGTAGCCAAAGGGTTCTTTATTTTTTTATAATCATCCGTTGCTCTCCAGATATTTTTATTTAATTCGGGATTGTACTCAGGAATCCTGGAGGAAAATACTACTGTATCCGTTTGCGGCTCTGCGTCACCGGTAGTACCTACTTTTTCATTTTGTTGGTTACAGGCCAGTACCAATAAAAGTAAAAATAAAGGAGCTCTATATTTCATATAGCAAAGGAAACAAAACATAAGAACCAAACAAAAGCAAAACCTTCTTATTTTTGAGCCCAATGAAATTGAAAGATCTGCTTTATAAAATTACTCATTGGGAAAACTGGAACTACCAGTTAAAATATATTCCAATTGGGCCCGTATGGATATGGTATTGTATCCGCTCCCGCAATCCCTGGTTTTTTACTGCATCCAACCCCACACTCACCTTTGGTGGCTTTGAAGGCGAAGGCAAAAAAGAAATGTATGAGCAATTGCCGCCGGATTCTTATCCAAAAACAATTTATATAGATCCTACCCAGGCTTTTACAGCAGTTGAAAAAATGCTGGCAGACAAAGGCTTCAGCTATCCATTTATTGCTAAACCAGACGTGGGGATGATGGGTTTTATGGTACGCAAAATTTCTACAGCAGCGCAATTAGAATTATACCACAGCACTATTTCTATTCAATATATTATTCAAAACCTGGTAGAGTATCCGATGGAGGTAGCAATATTTTATTACCGGTTGCCCAATCACACTAAGGGCACCATATCTGGAATGCTTAAAAAAGAACCTGCTTATATAACCGGCAACGGCACAGATACCATAGACCGGTTGATGGAAAACAATGAGCATATCCGGTTTAAATTAGAAGAATTAAAAAAAAGAAATACCCTGCAGTTGCAGCACATACTGCCTGCAGGAGAACGCTATAGTTTATCGCTGGCCAGCAACAGGAGCCAGGGAGGCATGCTGCAGGGTATAGATGAAGAAATAGATGAAAAATTAAAAAATCTTTTAGACAGTTGGAGTCATTATTCCGGTAAATTTTATTACGGACGTTATGATATTAAGTGTAACTCTGTAGCATCTTTAAAAGAAGGAAAAGATTTTTCTATTCTTGAATTTAATGGAGCCGGAGCTGGTATTCAGCACATATTGGCCAATAACTATTCTCTGTTTAAAGCCATGGGTATTATACTGCATCACTGGAAAATAATGTTTCAGATTGCCAGGTACAATCATAAGCAGGGTGTGCAATACTGGAAACCAAAAAAGGGCTGGCTGTTTTTAAAAGCCGCCAGGAAAAACCTGCTCATGCTAAAAAAAATGGATTCAGAATTTCACTCCTCTTAAAAAATTGTGTTTTTAAAAATATTTCAGGAATAATAATTGCATCCTGAACAGGTTGAGTATTGACAAAACAAAATTTAAGCATTAAAATAAAACAGCATGAAAAAAATTACATACAATTGTTGCCTGGTAGCCTTCCTTTTTCTTTTTAATACTTGTGCACGCAATCCGGTAACGGGCAAGCGCCAGGTTGTATTAATGAGTGAGGCACAGGAAATAGCCATGGGCCAGGAAGCAGACCCGCAGATAGTAGCACAGTATGGCTTATACGACGATAAAGCTATCCAGGCTTTTATTACAGAAAAAGGGAAAGCAATGGCTGCCATTTCTCACCGGC
The DNA here is from genome assembly GCA_046595965.1 of Ferruginibacter sp. GTDB lineage: Bacteria > Bacteroidota > Bacteroidia > Chitinophagales > Chitinophagaceae > Ferruginibacter. The sequence goes on along the minus strand of JBKJSJ010000139.1, from coordinate 1,465 downwards.
CCAATTTAAACTACGAGTTTAAAGTAGTTGACTCCGATGTATTAAATGCCTTTGCAGTTCCGGGTGGGTATGTTTATTTTACGAGGGGCATTATGGCGCACTTTAATAATGAAGCAGAGTTAGCCGGAGTACTGGGCCACGAAATTGGTCATATAGCTTACCGGCATACCGTAGTGCAGCAGAGTAAACAACTCTTTAGTCAGTTGGGGCTTATAGCTGGCATTATTATTAAACCAGAGTTGGGTCGTTTTGCCGAGCAGGCTTCGCAGGGCTTAGGTTTATTATTCCTTAAATATGGCAGAGATGCAGAGAGAGAAAGTGATCAATTGGGCGTAGAATATTCATCCAAAATTAATTACGATGCTCACCAGATGGCTGGTTTTTTTAACACTCTAAAAAGACAGGGCGAAGCATCCGGTGCAGCAGAACTACCCGATTTTTTGTCAACCCATCCCAATCCCTCAGATAGAAATGTAACCGTAAATAAACTGGCTACAGAATGGCAGCAAAAATTAAAGCTTACCAACCCTCAAATAAACCGCAATGCTTATTTAAAAAGAATTGAAGGGATGGTTTATGGTGAGGACCCCAGGCAGGGTTATTTGGAGAACAGTGTATTTTATCATCCGGAATTAAAATTTCAATTTAATATTCCACAGGGATGGAAGTACCAAAACAGTCCACAGCGTGTGCAAATGGCTCCACAGGATGGGCAGGCATTAATGTTTTTCACCTTGGCACCCGGCAAAACGGTGCAGGAAGCCGGCCAGGCTGTATTGCAGCAAAACAATCTTCAGTTGGTTGACTCAAGGGAAACAATGGTAAACGGGTTAAGCACATTGATAATAATAGCAGACTCAAAGCCAGACCCGCAACAGCAACAGCAGCAGCAACAGCAAGCTCCAATCAGGACCATCTCCTATCTTATACAATATGGTTCTACCATTTATTACATGATGGGAATATCGGCGGCTACTACTTTTAATAATTATCAAAGCTATTTTACCAATACCATGCAGAGCTTCAGGGCACTTACTGATGCAGCCAAAATAAATAAAAAACCTATGAGAGTACGCATTAAAACCGTGGCAGCCAATGGAACGCTTGACCAGGCTCTAAGAAGCTTTAAAGTACCGGAGAATAAACTGGAAGAACACAGTCTTGTAAATGGAATGTTGAGAACGGACGTTGTAACCAAAGGAATGCTGATAAAAGTAATTGAGAATTAACAGACGATAGCAAACAACAAAATCCGGGTAAATTGTTTTGCCCGGATTTTTTATTTGAATGATTCATTGCGGCGCAGCAGCAAAAAGCAAAGGCATCATTGCTGAACTTATGGCAGATTCTATTTTTTAAAATATACCCTTTGCAATGCCCTGTTTTTTTTAACAGCTACCCAGTGCCCACCAGATTATTAAAAACACAACCACAGTACTAAGGCATCCGCCGCCAATTTTTTTTG
>JBKJSJ010000338.1:0-3204 GCA_046595965.1 Ferruginibacter sp. | reverse complement strand
ATCGCTCGATAAAACCAAACAGCCATGGTTAGACGCAATAAAAAATGATGGCTTGGCATGGACACACCTGAGCGATTTAAAAGGATGGAACAATGCGGTTTCTACTAAATTTGAAATCTTTAGTATTCCTCAAAGTTTTTTGTTAGATCCAGAGGGAAATATAGTGGCTAAAAATCTTCGTGGGCCCGCTCTTGAGGCTAAGCTGGCAACAATTTTTAATTAGTTATTTATTGAGGATTCAACGCTGAAATGTCAATTGTCAATAAGTCAATATTCTGTAATTCAAAATTCAATAACAGATGACCCAATAACAAATGAATCAATGACCATTGACTTAATAACAAACTACCGCATTTAATTCAACTGTCTTTTATACAACTGCACGGCATTTTCAAGTCCCAGATATATAGCATCGCATATTAATGCATGGCCGATGGATACTTCCAGGAGGCTTGGAATATTTGTAGAAAAAAATTTAAGATTATTCAGGTCCAGGTCGTGGCCGGCATTTATGCCAATTTTCAATTCATTTGCTTTTGCTGCAGCGGTTATGTAAGATATGATGGATGCTTGCTCATGCCCTTGTGCAAATTGTGATGCAAACATTTCGGTGTACAGTTCTATGCGGTCGGTGCCGGTGGCTTTGGCAGCTTCCACCATTTCTACCACAGGATCTACAAATATTGAAACACGGATGCCTGCGTTTTTAAAAACCGGAATAATCTCTTTTAAATAATCCGCATGCTCAATAGTATTCCATCCGTGGTTGCTGGTAATTTGCCCCAATGCATCTGGTACTAAAGTTACCTGGGTGGGTTTATTGTCTAATACTAATTGTATAAATTTTTCTTCTGTTGGATTGCCCTCAATATTAAATTCTTTAGTGATAATTTTTTTAAGATCATACACATCCTGGTAACGTATATGCCGCTCATCGGGTCTTGGATGCACTGTAATACCATCGGCACCAAAACGCTCAATGTCTTTGGCCGCCTGCATAAGATCTGGGTTGTTATGGCCACGGGAGTTTCTAAGCGTAGCTAATTTATTAATGTTTACCGAAAGTTTTGTCATGCATCTTTCTTTACTGCGAAGATAATATCAGCTTGAGATTAAAACGGATAATATTTCAAATTGAGCAGGGGAGACATTTATGGTAATATTTTAAATAAAAAAAGCCAGTTTATTATTACATAAACGGCTTTAGTGAGTGGTTATGTATAGGATTATTCTTTTGGAAAGCCAGGCATAGCTTTTAGTTCTTCTATTTGCATTGTATGCCGCCTGCTGTGTGCGCTTATGAAAAGGAGTAACTGGTAAGTATCCACCAACCCTAATGGAGTGCTTGCAAAATGATTTCTAAGGTCATCATCCGTTCTTTTGATATAATTTAAAACAACTGATCTTCTTTCTTTAAAAATATTCAACGTCTTCTGTGTGTTTCCAAATTGACCTGTAGGCTTAAATGCCTCCATTGTTTTTACTTTATGGCTTCGGTCTGTGAGCATCTTTTTTATAGCCTCATCATCCTGTTTAAGTTCTGCTCTTTTTGAAGGATTAGCAGGTTCCTTTAAAGTGCTCATGGCCCAGTCAAAGAGATTTTTTTCTGAAATGGTTATATGCTCCACACAGTTAGCAACACTCCATACAGTGTCAGCCGGTTTCCAGTTAAGCTGTGTTTCGCTCAATCCCTTCACTTCTTTTAAAAGATCTTTTTGTGTTTCTTTAAAATAACTGATGGCCGATTTTTTTTCTTTATTGCTCAATGAAGTATCGGCTGTGGTGAAGCTGAAACAAATTAGCAGGCTCACTAATGAGATGATTTTATGCATATAATATATTTATGGGGGGAATAAAAAACAAATTACAATGTGAAATTTATAATTCATAGTACTTATGTAAATAAATTATGAACAGGTTGCACACAAAACTATTATACAAAAACAGTTGGAAAGGCAAAAAAGGATGTTTACATTTAAGTTGCGCTTATTTTAGGCCTGCATTTCCTTTCTTTTAAACCCGGCTACTATTTATATTTGCAGGTGTGTCTTATCAATTATCCAACGTATGATATTATTATGCAATCAGCAGCCAGTACCATAGAGCAATACCTGGAAGAACTTCCGGAGGTGAGGAAGACCGCTATGCAAAAGCTCCACAAAATCATTAAAAAAAATCTTTCAAAAGGGTTTAAGGAAGAAATGAGTTATGGCATGATTGGTTACGTGGTGCCACATATCAGATACCCTGCAGGCTATCATTGCAATCCCAAACTACCCTTACCCTTTATGTGCATTGCATCGCAGAAAAATTTTATTGCAGTATATCACATGGGTGTGTATGCCAACAAAAAATTAATGGATTGGTTTACGGCTGAATATACAAAAAGAGTTACCGGCAAATTAGATATGGGTAAAAGCTGCATTCGTTTTAAAAATCTCGAAAATATTCCTTACGAACTAATTGGTGAACTCACCGCTAAGATGTCGGCACAAGAATGGATAGAGATATATGAGCAAAATTATAAAAGAATATAAAAATTTACTTTTACACAGAAAAATACCGGTACAATTATTTATAAAAAAATCCATCTGATCTCTTATATCCCGGGGAATTTATATCCGCTCATATTTACCCCGATTGAGTGGTGCCTGTAGTAAACTAAAAACTTTTCTTGATGCCCCTTCAGGTAAGTAGTATCATTGCCGAAGCGGACACTGACATGACACTTGAGATGCCTGGAATTACTTCTACTTAAATGCGGCTGCTTCTATTTATTCCGGGTCTTTTCCAAATATAAAAGGATCGTCACCCTATGATCTTACAACTCTGCCATGAGAATAAGTATATTTAATTATCAGGTTGTTCATTTCCTGCTGGGATAGTGCATGACATCCTTAACGCTTGCCTGCAAACCTGCGCAGCACATTTTTAGAATAGATAACATCTTTAATTATTTTGCTCCAGGTTAATCTTTTTTACAGGCATATCTTTTGCAAGGTTACTGGTATGAAAATCTTTAAATATTTTGCAGCCATCCTTTTAATGGGTGCCTGCAATACTCCTCCTAGTGGGGATACTACGGAGGTTTCCGGCGAAAGCAGCCGGGTTATCATTCGCAGAGATACAGTTTATCTTACAAGAAATACCGGCATTACTCCGGCTAATGCTTACAGCGATTTGTTTACAGACAGTATAAGTGTA
>JBKJSJ010000314.1:0-4198 GCA_046595965.1 Ferruginibacter sp. | reverse complement strand
CTTTTAGCAAAGTTTCATTCCACCACGATGCATAAGGAATTGCTTCAAAACCAGTTTCTGCCAGGGCAGTCAATTTATTTTTTTGCGTAGCTATTTCTCCTATCATGTTTAAAAGGTTATTCGTATTTTTTACAAACCAATCATTGGTAAGCGGAGCGCCAAATTGATAGGCATCAAAACTCGGCATACCTATTAACTCATTCCCGGGATATCGCTGCAAAAATTCCTCTTTTGTTTTAAATTTTTATTTTACTGATAAGAAATTATTTTTTGGTTTGGTTAATTAATTTCAGCATTATAACATCATGTGCCGGCACTACAGAAAGAAAATTTTTGTTTGTGCTGCCAACAGTTATTTTTTTCCAAACGTCTCTTAAAGTGTAGGAAATTTTATTAAAATCTACCGCAGTTTTTGAAACGGAATCTGCAACCGGGTTTTCTTTAAAGTTATAGTTGATGGCTATAGATTTTTTAGAACGGTTTAAAAAACAAAAAGCCCACTCATTATTGAGCAGGGGTTTAATCCAGGTTTCCAGGCTATCCTTACTGCTTTGCACAAATGACTGCACACCCAAAGCATCCTGGTTTATGTCTATCACTTCTTTATTGGTTAAAATTTGCTGCGTGGCTGCATTCATTTTTCGTAAATCGTTTCCTGCTATCAACGGAGCGGCCATCATGGCCCACAAAGAAAAATGTGTTCTATCTTCATTAACAGCCATGCCATTTCCAACCTCCATCATATCAGGATCGTTCCAGTGACCGGGTCCTGCATACTGCCTTATGTTTTTGCGCATATCTACAATCTTCATCACACCCCAGCTAGACCAGGAACCATGACTAAACTCACAATCGAAACAGGGATAAATATCACCAGTGGTGCGCCAGAGCTGGCCCACTGGTGCAGCCCATTCCCATGGCTTGTTATCGCCCCACTCACACAAACTAAATACAATGGGCCTGCCCGCAAGTTTAAGTGCTTTGCTCATGGTGGTATAAGCTTCCTTTGCAGTAATACCCTGTGTATTGCACCAATCATACTTTAAATAATCAATATCAAGCGAAGCATAAAATCGTGCATCCTGGTATTCGTAACCCCGGGTACCAGGGTAACCTGCACAGGTTTGTGTGCCTGCACAATTATACAAACCAAATTTTAGTCCTTTGCTGTGTACATATTCTACCAGTTTTTTTAACCCGTTCGGAAATTTTTTAGCATCAGGTACCAGGTCGCCGGTTTTAGCATCCCGCTCTTTTGCCATCCAGCCGTCATCCAAAACAATATACTGGTATCCCACTGCTTTCATGCCGGAAGATACCATCAGGTCTGCAGTTTGTTTTACCAATTCTTCATTAATATTTGTTTCAAAAGTATTCCAGCTGTTCCATCCCATTGGTGGCATTAATGCAAGCCCTTCAAATTTTTGAGCAATTGCATTTATACTTATCAACAGGAAAAAAAGGGAGAATATTTTTTTCATTTTTAGTAAGAATATTTTAATTAATTAAGATTTATACTTCCCTTCTTTTTTATTTCAGTTCAAAGTTCTGCTCCAGTACGTCATTAGAATTTGCGCCAACAAAAACGGTGAATTTACCCGGCTCCAGTTTTACATTTCCATCAGCATCAAAAAAAGAAAGAGAAGCAGTGCTCAATAAAAACCGGATGGTTTTTGTTTCGCCCGCTTTTAAAAATACTTTTTCGAAACCCTTTAATTCTTTTACAGGCCGCACCACCGATGCGGCCATATCCCTAATGTATAACTGCACTATTTCTTCCCCATCAAATTTACCGGTGTTGCTGAGGCTAACAGTTACTGTTAGAGCATCTTTTTTTGATATGGTTGTTTTATCCAGTTTCAACTGATTGTATTTAAAACTGGTATAACTAAGTCCAAAGCCAAAGGGATACAGGGGTTCGTTTGGTGCATCCCTGTAGCGGCTAAACCAGTTGCCGGCACCATCCGTTTCTTTTGGCCGGCCAGTATTAAAATGATTATAGTACACTGGTATCTGGCCAACATTGTAAGGAAAACTCATGACTGTTTTTGCAGAGGGATTGTAAGTTCCATCCAACACTTCAGCAATGGCATTGCCATGCTCGGTTCCCAGTATCCAGCATTGTAATATACCATCGCAGAATGGCTCTGCACCTGTAAGTATCAATGGCCTGCCAGATGATACCAATGCTACAACAGGTTTGCCTGTTTTTTTTAATGCCTTTAATAATTCTATTTGTGCAGAAGGAATTTCAGGATTGGTCAATGCCCTGTCTTCGCCGGCCATTTTGCCGCTGATGCCGATATTTACCAATACTACATCTGCAACAGCAGCATTTTGCAGGGCTTCATTTATTAAAGATTCATTGCTGCTGTTGTCTGCATTATATCCATCACTAAAACTTACGCTGCCAAATTTATTTTTTAATCCCTCCAATAATGTAACGGCATCATTGCTCTTTCCCTGGCCAATCCAAAAGTCGAACATATCTGTTTTGCTATTGGCATAAAACCCAATCAATGCTATTTTTGCACTGGTTTTTAAAGGCAACACCTGGTTATTATTTTTTAATAATACAACAGATCTTTTAGCAGCTTCTTTTGCAAGCAGCCGGTGCTCTGCAGTAAACAGTGTATTTTTTTCTCTTTGTTCGTTACTGAATTTGTAGGGATCATCAAACAGACCCAGCTTAAATTTTGCATAGAGAATTTTACCAACAGCATCATCTAATTGCTGCAATGTTATTTTTCCTTCTTTTAATAACTGGGGCAGATATTTTACAGAAACTTTTGCTTCCATATCCATCATGCTCCCGGCTTGAAATGCTTTTAGTGCTGCATCTTTTTCATCAGCCGCATAACCATGAGCGATCATTTCGCCAAATGAATTCCAGTCGCTTACTAAAAATCCCTTAAAGCCCCATTTCTTTTTTAGAATATCTGTTACCAAAAATTTACTCCCACTTGCGGGCACCCCTTCAAAAATATTAAAGGAATTCATTACCGAAGCTGCGCCTGCATCTACTGCGGCTTTATAGGGTGGAAAATATTTATTAAACGCCTGCACCCTTGATACATCCACAGTATTGTATTCTCTTCCTCCTTCTACTGCACCATAAGCAGCAAAATGTTTTACACAAGCCATTACATGTTCGTTATCATTTAAATTTCCCTGGAAACCTTTTACCCTGGCAGCAGCAGCCAGCGATGCCAGGTAAGTATCTTCGCCGGCACCTTCCATTACACGGCCCCAGCGGGGATCATTGCTTATATCGCACATGGGTGCAAATGTCCAGTGAATGCCTGCCGCCGCAGCTTCCCTGGCTGCAATGGAGGTGCTTGTTTCCATTAATTTTAAATCCCAACTGCAGGCTTCTGCCAGCGGTACAGGAAAAATAGTTTTGTATCCATGAATAACGTCGTAACCAAAAAGTAATGGAATGCCAAGCCGGCTTTGCATAGCCTGTTCCTGTATGGTTTTGGTATCTGCAGCACCCACTACATTTAAAAGTGAACCTACACTTCCGCCTTTTACCTGCTGCATTTTTGCCTGCTGGCCAGCATCATTCATAGCGGGCCCGGTAAATGCGCCACCATTCAATTGATTTAACTGCCCGGCTTTTTCGGGCACCGTCATACGGCTCAGTAAATCTTTTACTCTTTGCTGTATGGTAGCTTTTGCATTTTTATACACAGGTGTAGCATTTTTTTTTGGTTGTGAATATAAATTAAATGAAAGCATTAAAAGTAATGACAAAAAAAGGGAAGACTTCATAAATAAGTTTTTGATAAAGAGTAATTTAATGAAATAATGCCTGAGCCGTAAATGCTACAAATTAACTTATTAAAAGTAACCTCTACTTTAGAGAGGAAATGATGATAATTTATCATTGTATGGTATTAGCTTAACGGGTTTGAAAAGGAAAGCGTAGAAAGATCAGCCTATTTATTTAATACTCATAAAAAGCATTCAAAAATTGTTGCATCTTTTTTTACTGCAGCAGGACCCCAATATTCATCGGCACAATTCCTTGTAAACCTTTAGACAGAAAAAGAGATGCGTCTATCAATTGATTCAAGATCAAAAAAAATGCCTCTCAAATAAGAGAGGCTTTTGTGCCCAGAACAGGATTCGAACCTGCACATCCTTGCGAACGCTGCCACCTGAAGGCAGTGCGTCTACCAATTTCGCCATCTGG
>JBKJSJ010000194.1:0-3842 GCA_046595965.1 Ferruginibacter sp. | reverse complement strand
GGCCCCAAAAGAGGTGAAGATGGTAAGCTGGCACTTACAATACCCATTGGCAATGCAAAAATGGCCGGCATAGCTGCAGAAGATATTGGCAAATGTGCTTATGGTATTTTTAAAAATGGCAATGAATATTTTTACAAAAATGTAGGCATAGCCGGAGAACATTTAAGCGGTGTGCAAATGGCAGATGCCCTGAGCAATGCATTGGGCGAACCGGTTGTGTACAATAATATACCGGCAGCCGTTTACCGCAGCTTTGGTTTTGCTGGTGCTGAAGACCTGGGAAATATGTTCCAGGTATATGATGAATTTGAAGAACAGGTAAATGGGTTGCGGGATGTAAAAGCTTCAAAACAATTAAACCCCGCACTGCAGAATTTAGAGCAATGGCTGGCACAGAACGCTAAGTTGATACCCCTCTAATAAATTTAATCCGGTAAATGTTTTTACAATGGTTCGTTTCATAACGAACCATTGTTGCTTGTAGCTATCATCGTATTAAAATTCCAGTACATTCCCAAACCGGTTTACAGTACAGGATTAGCGACAGGCATGTTTTACCTGGTTAAAACATGTACCTGGAAATATTTTGCTTCTTAATTAAATTCTCCAAAATGCCAAAGTATTCCGGAGGGATCATGCAAAAAACATTCTTTACCCCAATCATTTTCTTTGATGGGTATCAATCGTACATTTTTATATTTTTCTGGCAGTGCAAGATTTTGTAATTCTTTAAAGTATTCAGTTACATTATTAACTTCAAGAAAAAGCATTGTATTATCAACCCAATCTTTTACATAAGCATTTTGCAAATAAAACCCTAACTCCGGGTTAATTCTGAAGTAAGACATATCCTTAGACAGTATAGACTCTTCAAATCCTAAATCCTTATAAAAAAGCCTGGACTCCTCAAAATTTACAGCGCCTATAAAAGCTCTTACAGATTTTGCATTATGTTTCATGCCTTATGAATATTTAGTAATATTAAATTATTTAATGAGCATGTAAATTTACCGGATTGATCTTTGTTTTCACATCATTTCTTTGCCAGGGGCTCATTCCATCACAAATTATTTTTATAATTTCAAACCCTGCTTTTTTTTATCAAAAGGAAAATGATCCAGTACATCCTATTTCCAGATGTTAGTAGGAAATATTACTACCAGATTGGGTGTTTTGCTACCAGTGTTTTTAAACGCATGCGGCATGCCTGCGGGAATGTTTACAACGTAAGGAGCTTTTAAAGTAAACAAGGTATCGCCCAATGCATACAATACATCGCCCTCCAGCAATACATGCGACTCTTCTCCCTCATGCAAATGCATGGGAGGCGCACCCCCGGGAAATGTTTCTGTAATACCAATAGTAAGCTTTTTATACCCGTTCCTTTGCCCTTCCATTTCTAATATTTGTGTAAGGCTCATTGTTATTTAAAACTAAGCAATACACATTGTGATTCCAGAGCTGCACTTCTAAAGGCATACCCCGCACCAATAAGTGTAGTGGGAGCCATATATCCTATGCAAAGCGCATCAAACATGCTATTGCCCTGCAGCAGGTAATTAAAGCAGATAACAGCTTCGTCTCCGGATGAAAGTGTAATGAAATATCTCCTGAAATAAGAAGCGGGTTTATTTCTATCCTTAGTCGGAGTATATATATTCTTATCCAATTCTTTTTTTACAATGCTTGCTGTTCCCAATCTTTGAAAAAATTCATCCTCATAATTTTTAAAAATCGCTAATGAATCATTTTGCCTTTTGTAATCAACTGGGAATATATAAAAAGGCAAGTCAGAATACCCGGTAATTGTTGTAAACTCAGTTAAATACTTATGATTAAATTTTGCAAAAGTTTTTTCTTCCGCTTTTTCCTCCCCGTCTAAACAAAGTGTATAACCAAATTTCTCATTTACATAACGTTGTTGTTTTTCAAAGCATTTGGCCGCTGGCAGTATCTGTAGAGTAAGACCCTCTCCTCTTTTAGCACCTCCTTGAAATATATCACGCATCAACTTTAAATAATCTTTTGTTTCCTGTGCTGCATTTATGGAAGGAAAATATAAACGGATTTCTTCTATTGCTTTCAAAGGAAAATATTTGGATACCCTTGCAAACCAATGCTGCGGGTCTTTGCCTTTCAGAGTTAAAACATACACCTGCTCAGGAGTAGTTACTGTGTTATACTGGTAAAGCGGTTTTATTGTTGACCTGTTGAAATCAATGCTGGAAAACGTACCCCCATCATACTCTGTTCTCCCTTCATTTACAATTGTTTTATTGGGCCAGTACATTATCTGTGTGGTTGTAAATTGGGTTCCAATAATGCGGTTAACAAATTTGTAATTGGAACATGTCATCACTTCTTTTTTCTTAACAATTGAAGCCCTGCATTCCTGATAAGAAAAGGAGACAGAATCGGAAAAATATTTAGCAGCATCAAATTGCGCCTGCGCAGTAAATGCCAGGGAGCAATAAATAAAAAAAAACAATTTTTTCATGATTAAACATTAAATGGTAATAAACAATTTTTTTTTCTTCCCATTTCAAAAGTGCAATGGAAATTATCTGATGAACAACTTCCGAAAAAATAGGAGAAAGGGCACATTGCCAGAATGTGATTAAAGTAGTAGGCTGTTTGTTTCATAACAATTAAGACGAGTGAAGTATAAAAAATCTGCAGGAAAATAAAATATTTTATTTCAAACTGCTATACACCAAAGTTTTAAATTTGGGTACAATTTTCCCATGACTATTGGGGCTTTGCTGCGTAAGAATGAGGCATACCAGTTTTGCCTTGGGATCTGCCCAATCGGTAGTGCCAAAATACCCGCCCCAGGCAAAAGTTCCCTTGTTGCGGGGCAATCTTGCGGCAGCTTTCTCTGAACTAATTTTAAAACCAAGGCCTAAGTTATTATCATTATCACCGGTGCTAAAATCAAGCTGACCGCTGGTCATCATTTGCACAGTACGGGGCGATAATAATTGATGCCCGTTATATTTACCACCGCTAAGCAGCATCTGTAAAAAAATAGTGTAATCAAAGCAGTAGAAGAAAGCCCTGCCCTATCTGAGAAATAAGCAGTTTTTTTTAATTGGTAGTCTGGGTTAATATTTCTAAAGGCAGGCGACCATGGAATAATGCTGTGTTTTTCGTCTTCTGTGTAAACCGCTGCCATGTGGTTAGCTTTTGCTGTGGGCACATTAAAATAAGTATCCTTCATACCCAAAGGGTCAAAGATATTTTTTAAAAAACTCATCCAGGGTTATACCACTGATAACTTCTATCAAACAAACCAGCAGGTCTGTATTGCCTGTTTTTACTGATATAACTGTTTACCAGGTCATCAATACGGTTCAGCCTTTGCATGTCTGTAGCAGCATTTGTTGATGGATTTGTTTGAATGACCTGCGCAAAACTGATTTGTGCAATTAAAACAAAATAGCAATCAGCAAACATCCGGTATTTATTAAAAGAATTTACCATCATAATAAAAAGTATTGTGACTGTAATGTATAAAAGTCAGTTGAAAATTTATGAAAAATACTTTTATCATAACACGCTTGCTTTTTGGGCTAACTATTGCCGTTATTGTAGCAGATAATATTTTTTTGTTTGCTAGCCATTTACATTTATTGGTAATGCAGCATGCTTAATTGGTTAAAAGAAAATTTAAACAGCTACTGCAAAGATTCACTAACATTAAGATTTAAACGCTCCGCCCTACCCCCTGAACCTCCTAAACTTTGGACCTCTTAAACCTATCCAATGCATTGATTCTTTCTTTATAATCAGCCGGCAGCAACCCACGCCTGCAAAAAAAGTTTTTGCGAAGTAAAGCCGTA
>JBKJSJ010000183.1:0-2904 GCA_046595965.1 Ferruginibacter sp. | reverse complement strand
TCTGTTACTAAAGTTCTTAAAACTAAAATTATGTTACACAATAAAAAAACAATCGTGTTTGTTGCAGGCTTCACAATGCTGTTGATGATGGGTTGTTACAAAGACAGAACACTCATTTCAGATACAGGTACAGAAATTACAAGGCCGGTAAGTTTTGCCAGTGATATTATTCCATTGTTTAATAGTAGTTGCAATACAAGCGGATGCCATAGTACAGGAGGAAAAGCTCCGGATCTATCGGCTTCCAATGCATTAACCTCCCTAACAGTAGGAGATTATTTAAACACTGCTACGCCGGAAAGCAGCAGCATTTATCTATGGATGACCGGTAAAAAAAGCACGCCAATGCCTATATCGGGTATCAATAAAGATTACAATGCACTTATTCTTGCATGGATAAAACAAGGTGCTCAAAACAATTAAAAAAAATGTTATGAAAAAATATTCAGAAAATAATAAATGCACGTTTATGCAACGCTGTTGTTTTGCCCTGCTGCTGCTGCTATGCTTTAATACAGGCAGCCTTTTTGCTCAGGACTCTACAGAAGCAGAAGCTCCTGTTGCTAAAAAATCTAAGCTGGTAAAAAATACCTTTGGCAGTGTGTTGGTAATGGATAATCAATCTGTAATGGTGCCCGTAAAAGGTACACTGGAAATGGATATCCAGCACCGGTTTGGAACAGTGGACAAAGGAAAAAAAGATGTGTGGGGATTATTTGCTCCATCCAACATCAGGCTGGGGCTTAGCTATGCACCGGTTAATAAATTATTTGTGGGTGCAGGATTAACTAAAGAAAGAATGCAGGCAGATTTTAATGCTAAGTATGCACTGCTGCAGCAAACGACCGATAATAAAGTGCCGATAAGTATGTCTGTATTTGGCAATGTGGTAATTGATGCCAGGGAAAAAAGTAATTTCCGTGCAGCCGTTCACCGCTTCTCCTATTTTAGCCAGTTAATTATTGCACGCAAGATTACCGAAAAGTTTTCGGCACAGGTAGCTCCCAGTTTTTCCTGGTTTAATAATGTAGAAGCTTACTTAGATAAGAATGGTGTTATTCAGCAGAAAATGGAGAATGGGCATTTAGCCATTTCATTTTTGGGAAGATATAAAATAACAGAAAAATCAGCCATCACTATCGGTTACGATCAGCCGCTTACACAGCACCTTACCAACAATCCTGAACCTAATATTTCTTTTGGTTTTGAAACTACCACCAGTGCCCATGCCTTCCAGGTTTTTATGGGAAACTATTATGGTATAGTACCGCAGAGCAACAATGTGTTTAATCAAAACGATTTTAGAGAAGGGCAGTTTGTAATTGGATTTAATATTACCAGGCTGTGGAATTTTTAAGAATAAAATAATAATAAATATCCCATAGTAAAACCAGTTTCATAATAAATGGCCAACCCTTCATGATGGGGTTGGCCGTTTATTTTTTATGATGTCATCCCGATTACAAAAAATTCCAACGGATTCTCATTTTTAGGTAAGCACTTTGTTTATACCAACGAAAACTCATTAAGCGTCCATGCCAGTTAATATAGGGATAATTTATATTTCACGCCAGTATAAAAACTATCCTGCTTACCCAAAAAAAGTTTTTCAAAAAGAAATGCTTTAATAAGCTTTAGCCACATTCATCATGCAGTCAGCATGCATTAGTCAATTTTGTATCTGATTGTTATCAGTTATTAGGTCATGAATTATATTTTATTTTGATACTGTATTTAAAGCAATGATAACCATTTTAAAATCTTTATCAAGCTTATGAAATTAACCATACCTGTAAACTGGGAAGATGACTATTTTGAAAAAATAGATTTTTCTCAAACGGAAGAAATATATGGCAAACTAAATGTAGGTCTTATAGGCGGGGGCCGACCCTCGCTTACACTTCCCGAAGTAAAAAAAGGAAAAGTAAAAGAATTTGTAGATGAAGCCCATAAGCGGGGCCTGAAATTTAATTATTTAATGAACGGTACCTGCTTCGATAACCTTGAAATTACCAAAACCGGTTATAGGGATATTCGCAAAACGCTGGACTGGCTGGCAGATATAAATGTAGATGGTATTTCTGTTTCATTACCCATGGTAATGGAAATTATTAAAAAAAATTATCCGCAGTTTTCTATTTCTGCATCGGTGCAGGTAAGGATTGACGGGTTTGAAAAAGCAAGATATTGGCAAGACCTGGGTGCAGACAAAATAAATATTTCTTATGTTGACATCAACAAAGATTTTGATGAAATAAGAAAGATAAAAGAAAAAACCACTTGCAAAATTCAAACAATTGCCAACCTGATGTGCATGAATAAGTGCCCGATGGTTACCCTGCATGCCAACTACAATGCACACGCTTCACAAAAAAATCATGTAAACGATAACTTTAGTTTTGATTACTATCTATTTTCATGTGCAGAAAAATTACTTTCCCGCCCGGTAGAAATATTAAAGTCTGCTTTTATCAGGCCCGAAGATATTCACTACTATGAAGAAGCTGGTGTAGATAATATGAAACTGGTAGAAAGAAGTATGACTACCGATGCGCTGGCCAGGATTGTAAAGGCTTACTCTGTGCGGTCTTACGATGGCAATATGATGGATTTGATTCACGGGCTTAGCAAGTATATTATTTATAACAAAGACAAATATTACTGGAAAGGATTAAAGTACCTGCTACAGCCATCAAAGATTAATATTTTTAAAGCACATAAACTGGTAAACCAGTTGAGTGCTTTGAGAAATGAAAAAGAATTTAATGAAAGTTTTGATTTGTATATTGACAATAAAAAATTAGATGGCTTTATGGAATTTTTCCACAAAGGCCATTGCCAGAGGGATTGTAACGAATGCAACTACTGCGATAAATTTGCAGAAAAAGCCATCAGTTACCTGGT
>JBKJSJ010000114.1:0-3485 GCA_046595965.1 Ferruginibacter sp. | reverse complement strand
ATTTCTTTTGCAAGGCAGGTAGCTGCCGATCCTAAAGAATTGTATGTGGCAGAAATAAGTTCTTTTCAACTGGATGATATTGTTCAGTTCAGGCCAAATGTGGCAGTACTTACAAATATTACCGAAGACCATTTAGACAGGTACGATTACAAAGCAGAAAATTATATACACAGCAAATTCCGCATCATAGAAAATCAGCAGGCACAAGATGTATTTATATATAACCTCGATGATGAAACAACCATGAACAATATTAAAAACTATTCTATAAAATCAATATCAGCCCCCATTACCATGAGCAAAGAACTACCACAAGGTGCCTATTTAGTGAATGCAAATATGCATCTTAAATGGAAGGACGAAGAAATGCAAATGAGTGTAGATGATTTTACACTTAAAGGAAAACACAATCAATACAACAGTATGGCTGCAAGCATGGCTGCTACGGCAGTGGGAATAAGAAAAGAAAAAATCAGAGAAGCGCTGCAGACTTTTGAAAGCCTGGAACACAGGATGGAACCTGCAGGTGTGGTAAAAGGTGTAAGTTTTATAAACGATAGCAAAGCTACCAATATAAACAGCACCTGGTATGCACTTGAAACAATGAACAGTCCAGTTATTCTTATACTGGGTGGTGTTGACAAAGGCAATGATTACGCATTATTGAAAGACCTGGTAAAAGAAAAAGTAAAAGCTATAGTGTGCATGGGTGTAGAAAACAGGAAGATTCATGAAACATTTGGAGACATTGTTTCGCTGATGGTAAATACAGAAAACGCTCAGGAAGCTGTGCAGGCTGCATTTCATTTTGCCAATAAAGGTGATGTGGTTTTATTAAGCCCTGCCTGTGCAAGTTTTGATTTATTTAAAAATTACGAGGACAGGGGGAACCAGTTTAAGCAAGCAGTGAAGAATTTGTGAATGGTCAATGATCAATAAAAATAAAATGTTGAAAGGTAAAAAACAAAAAGTTCAATTAAAATAAAATGCCCGGCCTCCCTCGCCATTGGTGGAGAGGGAACGAGGGTGAGGTGTTGAAAGGTAAAAAACAAAAGTTCAATTAAAATAAAATGCCCGACCTCCCTCTCCATTGTTGGAGAGGGAACGAGGGTGAGGGATTAAATGCCCGGCCTCCCTCTGCACTGGTGGAGAGGGAACGAGGGTGAGGTACTCATGTCAGAATTTAAAACCATATTAAATCAACTATTCGGCTCTTCGCAAACAGAAGAAGCTACACTCCATTCTCCCTTTAGAGGATTGGGCGGTGTAGATAATCTTGTGCAAAAAACAAAGGGCGATAGAGTCATTTGGTCCATAGTGGTATTGCTTACACTGGCCAGTTTATTATTGGTGTACAGCAGCACGGGCTCATTGGCATACCGCATGAGTAAGAGTACAGAAAGTTATTTATTTAAACAGTTTACTTTTATTATTCTTGGTTTACTTATCATATACTGGGCACACCGCATCAACTATACTATTTATTCTAAAGTAGCCAAAGTATTGTTTTTAATTTCTATACCACTGTTGTTATACACGCTGTTTTTTGGGGTGCAGTTAAACGCCGGCAGCCGCTGGATAAAATTGCCTGTGCTCAATATGACCTTTCAAACATCCGACCTGGCAAAGCTTGCTTTGTTCATGTATATGAGCCGTATGCTCAGCCGCAAGCAGCAGGTGATAAAAGATTTTAAAAAAGGATTTTTACCCATTATCATTCCGGTAGCAGTTATTTGTTTGCTCATAGCTCCTGCCAATCTTTCCACTTCCATTCTCATTGGGGGCACCAGTATTTTGCTCATGTTTATTGGAAGGGTAAGTACCAAACATATCCTGGCCACAGTGGCTATTGCATTAATACCGGTAATATTGCTGGTATCCATTGCCGTAAGTAATTATGATAAAGAAACAGGCGAAGCAAAAAAATTACCGGCTTTTTTAGCTTCAGGTCGTATTCCCACCTGGGTAAGCCGCATACAAACTTTTATATATAGCAAAAAAGGCGACGACAATGAAAAATTATACCAGATAAACCAGGCAAAAATTGCCATAGCCAATGGAGGTTTTTTTGGCAAAGGTCCCGGCAATAGCCAGGCCAGAAATTTTTTGCCACATAGCTACAGCGATTTTATTTATGCCATCATAATAGAAGAATATGGATTAATTGGTGGGGCTGCCACTATGTTTATTTACCTGTTGTTTTTATTTAGGTGCATTCGTATTTACCAAAAATGTCCTTATGCATTCGGCGCATTTTTGGCACTGGCACTCAGTTTTACATTGGTCATTCAGGCCATTGCAAATATGGGAGTAAATGTAAACCTGTTTCCTAATACCGGTGTCACACTTCCGCTCCTGAGTATGGGCGGCAGTAGTTTTTTATTTACCTGTTTATCTATAGGAATTATTTTAAGTGTAGCCAGAAACGTAGAACAACAGGAAGGAATAGTACCCCAAACCCCAAACCCCAAAAGTGACTTAAAGCCTGCAAGTAATGAAAGAGAATGAGTATATCGAAGAATTGAGCAGCTCCCCCCTTAGCGAGCCGGTGGGGATAATCATTGCCGGAGGCGGCACAGGCGGCCATATTTTTCCGGCTATTGCAATTGCAAATGCCATTAAAAAAATTGCTCCGCAAACAGACATTCTTTTTGTAGGGGCTGAAGGAAAAATGGAAATGGAAAAAGTACCACAGGCTGGTTATTCCATTAAAGGATTAGATATAGCAGGATACAACAGAAGTTCTTTGATAAAAAATATTGGGCTGCCATTTAAACTAATAAAAAGTTTTTTGCAGGTGGCAGACATAATTAAAAAATTTAAACCTGCTGCAGTAATTGGAGTAGGTGGTTACTCAAGTTTTCCGGTGCTGCGGTATGCACAAACCAAAGGCATACCCACTTTTATTCATGAGAGTAATTCTTTTGCAGGCAAAAGTAATATGCTGCTGGGAAAAAAAGCTACAAAAGTTTTTACTGCTGCTGATGGGATGGAAAAATTTTTTCCGGCAGAGAAAATAATCATCACTGGCAACCCTGTAAGGCAAAGTATTACCGTCAGCACTGTGTCCAGGGAAGAAGCTATAAAACATTTTGGATTTAGTGTAGATAAAAAAGTAGTACTGAGTATGGGTGGCAGCCTGGGAGCTAAAAGTATTAATGAAGCTATTGATAAAGACCTTCGCTTGTTTGAAGAAAATAACCTGCAGTTGATATGGCAGGCAGGTAAGGATTTTAAAGAACAGGCCATGCAAGCAGCAAAAGGCAAAGCCAATATATATGTGAGTGATTTTATAAACCAGATGGAAATTGCTTATGCCGCAGCAGATATGGTTATCAGCAGGAGCGGTGCCATGGCAATTGCAGAATTATGTGTGGTAAAAAAGCCGGTACTTTTTGTGCCATATCCTTTTGCAGCAGAGGATCATCAAACCGTAAATGCAAAAGCTTTGGTAAATAAACAGGCGGCACAAATGATAACAGACA
>JBKJSJ010000172.1:0-3646 GCA_046595965.1 Ferruginibacter sp. | reverse complement strand
CAATTTTAATGGCCACCAAATTTTTTCAAGGCAGCTTTGCATTTGTTGAGCAAGCGCTTCAATAATGTCGTTTATTTTTTCAAAATCTTTTTGAAGGCTATAGATAGATTCGCCGGGGCATGTTTGCACTGCGGCTTTTGCCAAATCAAGATTAATATGTGTGTTGATGCCCAATACCAGGTGCTGCAGCACAGCAAGATTATTTTTTTCGGCAGCATTAAACACCTGCTGCCATGCCCTAGATAACTTTGTTTTGCCAAAATAACCAGCCCATGCCTGCAGGTAAAAATTTGCAAAGTTGATAATGAGTTTTTCCATACGGTTCCCATCATCAAATTGTTTATCACTAATGGCAAGTTGAACCGCTAAAGTCATTCTGCGATAAAGCACACAAAAATATCCTGAGCGGCTTTTATTGGTTTTGCTCCAATCAAGAATTGCGTTTTGCTGAGTAATTACTTCTTTTATACTGGCAGCTATATTCATGTTCTATATTTCGCATTTTAAAATTACCGCTTGCATTTAAGCGTTTATTATTTTAAATTTAAGTTAGTTCTTTTAAACCTTAAATTTTTTCTCATGAACCTTTTACACAAAATGGAAGATTGGGGCGAACATCATCATCCCAAATGGCTCGATATCCTTCGCATTGCTCTGGGTATATTTCTTATTTACAAAGGAATAGATTTCCTGGTACATATGGGCGATATGGTAGGCCTGCTCACCACTAACCAGTTAATGTTTGGGTCTTTTAAGGTTATTATTATCGGACATTTTATAGTGTTTGCCCATATAATAGGTGGCTTACTGATTGCCGTTGGTTTCTACACCCGTTTTGCCTGCCTAATCCAGATTCCAATTTTGCTCGGCGCAATATTGTTCATTAATTTATCTGCAGATATGATGCGGCCCTATTCTGAAATAATTATTTCTATTGCTGTCTTGCTCCTGCTTATTTATTTTCTTATTGTTGGCAACGGGCCATGGAGTTACGAAAAAATGAGCCAGCAGGATGAAAGAAATTATTTAAATTAAAGCGGCATTCTTTTAAAAAAACCGGAACTTAATTTTTTTCCGGCAAAAATATTTTTAAAAAATATTTAATCTAATTCATATTATCATAAAACCATTATCTTGTTTATAAGATTAGGTTTATGAATAAAATTACCAAAAGCTACCTGGGCATCTGCATTGCATTATTAATAAGTACAGGGTTGTATTTTATCAATCCATTATCGCTGGGTACAACTGCCGCCAAAGTATTGGCCATAGCTGTACTCATTATTACCCTGTGGGTTACCGATGCTTTTCCAATGCCAGTTGTAGCCCTGCTCCCCATTGTATTATTTCCACTTTTAAATATTGCCCCCATAGAAGCTACTGCAGCACCTTATGCTGATAAAATAATTTTTCTTTTTCTGGGAGGCTTTATGTTAGGCCTTGCCATAGAAAAATGGAACTTACATAAAAGAATTGCACTCAGTATTGTAAAAATAACCGGCACCAGTGGCAACAGGATCATACTGGGTTTTATTTTGGCAACAGGTTTATTGAGTATGTGGCTGAGCAATACGGCTACCACTATGATGATGTTTCCTATTGCTTCCTCAGTAATAGTGGTGATGCAGCAAAATCATAAGGGTGAAGGTAATATCCGGTATTTTTCTGTATGCATTATGCTGGCTATAGCCTACAGCAGTAATTTCGGAGGTATTGCTACCATCATTGGCACTCCACCCAATGTGGCTTATGTGGGGCAGGTGCAAAAATATTATGGCTATAGTTTTAGTTTTGCAAACTGGATGTTTTTATGTTTACCACTTAGTATCCTATTGCTGTTTACTTTGTATTTTTTAATGGTAAAAATATTATACCCCAATAAAATTAAATCGAGTGAAAATACCAAAGCACTTATACAACAGGAATTAAATCAATTGGGAAAAATATCTGCAGCAGAAAAAAGAGTATTGATCGTTTTCTGCAGTACCGCTTTTATGTGGATATTTAAAGACCTGCTCAATAAAATTTTACCGGTAAAATTAGACGATACCATCATTGCATTGATAGCCGCCATCAGTTTATTTATTGTACCATCGGGCATTAAAGAAGGCAGTACTTTTTTATTAACCTGGAAAGACAGCAACAAAATGGCCTGGGGCATTCTCTTACTTTTTGGTGGAGGTATATCGCTTGCCAACCAGTTAGAAAAAGCCGGGCTCATTGGCCAGTTAGGCAATTGGATTGCAGGTTATGCTGGCAGTAATTTATTACTATTAATTTTTTTAATTGCCCTCATCTCTATTTTTTTAAGCGAAGTAATGAGCAATGTAGCACAGGTTATTGTTTTTGCTCCCGTGGTGGCTGGCATGGCAGATGCGCTGCACATTAACCCCATTTTGCTGGGAATGCCTATGGTGCTGGCAGCCAGTTGTGCCTCTATGCTGCCAATGGGTACACCTCCCAATGCCATTGTATTTGCCAGCGGCCATCTAAAACTTTGGGATATGATTAAAACCGGTTTTGTAATGAACATAATTTGTGTAATCCTGATAACCTTGTTTTGTTATTTTTTTATTCCTTTGATCATTCCTTCTATACCATAAATTTTTATAAGTCCTCATTGGTGCCATTAGTGTAATTGATGGAGTAGTGAAAAAAAACTCATTTAATCTTTAACAGCAGCAGCAATATTTTTTCTTTCTGCAATTTTTCCGGCAGCAATAAAAACCAAAGACAACAAAAGAAACAATGCAAGTATTACTGCACTGCTTATACCTACTTTTAAATACCCATTATTGTAAGCATCTAAAAAAGGATAAGGATAATAATCTGTTATTGCTCCCCTTGCCAATGTATAAACCAGGTAAATAAAAGGAAACCAAAGCCAGCTCAATGCAAAACGCCATTGCATTCCTGCTTTGGGTGCAAAGCGTATCCAATAAAATAAAAATAATAAAGGGATGATTGTATGCAGCAACTCATCCACCAGCTTCTGCATACCAGTGGGAGCCCATAAAAAACGCAATACAGCATTATAAACCAATCCCACTACCAGTATATATATAGCAACTGCAGCCTGTGTTTTTACTGAGCCCCAGAATTTACCTGCAGCAGAAGAGGGATTTATTAACTGCACCGTAAAACAGGTAGCCACAATAATATTACTGAGTATGGTGAAGAAACTAAAAAAACGAATGATCGTTTCAGGTACGCTGGACTCCCGGTTTTGCAGAATGAGATAAAATTGTAAAATGATGGCAAACCATCCAATAAAGGCTCCAATAGCCATAATAATTTTTGCAGGTTTAGATAAAGTCATAAGCATAAAAAATTAAGTGCTTTAAGATAGCATTAATTTAAAGAGCAAAATTAAATTGTATAACATAAGCTATGTTTTGTTTAATTTTTTTGATTGTAATGTAAGAAGGGTTTTTTGTAATTTTAAGAAAATAAATTTTCAATTATGCAAATATTTGATAAAAAATAGATGCCTATATAGAAAAGTCGATGCCATTTGCACAGCCCATTCTTATTTACCCCTTAAATTAAAGAACATGACAAAAAAAACGATTCATATCATCAATATTTATTTAAAAAGATTACGGGGCGAAAGCAGTTTTGAAAGCATCAGCGATGCAAGGATGTT
>JBKJSJ010000126.1:0-2932 GCA_046595965.1 Ferruginibacter sp. | reverse complement strand
ATTACCTGGGGCATTGTTTTAAAAGAAAAGCCGGAAACATTGATTGGCAGCATTGGTTTCTGGCGCATCATAAAAGAACATTACCGTGCAGAGATTGGATATATGCTGCTGCCGGAATATTTTAGAAAAGGTTATATGAATGAAGCCATTAAGACAGTGATAGACTATGGTTTTAAGGAGATGAACCTGCACAGTATAGAAGCCAACATTAATCCTGAAAATGCAGCATCAGAGGCTTTACTCATAAATAATGGTTTTATAAAAGAAGCTTATCACAGGGAGAATTTTTATTTTAATGGAACCTTTAAAGATTCCGCCATTTTTTCACTCCTTAATAAATCATAAATATTTTTAAGTAAAAAAATGCCCTGCTGTTTAAAGCAGGGCATTGCATTTAATTATGACTATAATATCCCTTACATTTTTGGCAACAGTACCCCATCTATCACATGTATCACACCATTACTCTGGTTTACATCTTTAATAGTTACAGATGCTATTCTTCCGCTTTCATCTTTTAACATAATGCTATTTCCTTTTCTCATTGCGATTAATGTACCGCCCGCCACTGTTTTTACAGAAGCTTTTCCTTTGCCGACTTTTATCATTTTAAGCAGTTGCTTAGAACTTATTTTGCCAGCTACAACATGATAAGTAAGCACGCCCGATAAAGCTGCTTTGTTTTCTGGTTTTAATAAGTTTGTTACGGTACCTGCAGGCAGTTTATCAAAAGCCGCATTAGTAGGAGCAAATACGGTAAACGGACCAGCACTCATTAATGTTTCTACCAACCCTGCAGCTTTTACAGCGGCTACCAATGTAGTGTGGTCTTTACTGTTTACTGCATTTTCTACAATATTTTTGGTTGGATACATTGCAGCACCGCCTACCATTACCGTTTTTTGTGTTTGTGCTATTGAGGCATTAGAAAACAATGCAATTGCCGCAAGTAAGATTAAATTTTTGACCTTATTCATGATTTAGTTTTTAATTTTTTTTAAAATTGTTGTGCAATCATGTACGTCAACTATTCATAAATGGATTTATTATTTTTTTTAAAATATTATTCTGTTTAATCTTATGCAAATAACAAGTAAAAAAAATGCAGCAATTTAATTTGCTGCATTTTTATTTTTAATATTCATTTTCTTTTTTGGGCTTGGGCACATTCTTTTTATCATCTACTGCCGGTTTCATGAGTGCCTTGGGAGGAATGGCATTTTCCTTTTTTTCATCTGGTTTTTTATTGTTTGCGGGTGGGGTATCGGGCACCGGTTTTTCTATGGGAATTTGTTCATCCATAAAATCATCTGCATTACCATTGCCATTGTCTTCTACAAAACTATCTCCCCTATTCATAAGTTCTGCAAAATTTATATCAGCATAAATTGGATCATTTTTTAATTCAGCCGGCTCATCAAATTCTTTTTGCCTGGCAAGTGGTATTTTATTATCGGCATATACTTTACTCATAAAAAGTCCCCAATTGGGTGCGGCCATTTCCGACCCACCTGCATTGGAAGTATAGATAGGGATAAAAGGATCGCCGCAACCCACCCAGGAGCCTGCCAACAATTCGGGTGTGTAGCCAATAAACCATCCATCTGTATTGGCATCAGTTGTGCCGGTTTTGCCAGCTTTTTGCACCGGGATATTATAACTGTTTATTCTTCTTGCTGTACCAATTTTTACCACGCCTTCCATAATTTTTACCATGGTATAAGCATCTGCTTCGCCTATCACCTGTTTGCTTTGTGCCACCGGAAATTCGTGTAGCAGGTTACCATTTTTGTCTTCAATCCTGGTAATGTAAACGGGTTCTGTATTAAATCCTTTATTGGGAAACATGCTGTATGCCTGCAGCATTTCCAGCATTGGAATATCTGCAGTACCCAATGCTATAGAAGGGTATGGCGGCAGATTGGCTTTTATACCGCACTGTTTGGCAAACTCAATGGTTCTGCTTACACCAATAATGGCCATCAGGTGCCAGGTAGCGGCATTGCGTGAAAATGCAAGGCAATTGGCCAGTGTGCCTCCTCCTCCGGAGCTGATGGTTTTTCCACCAAGGGTAAGGGGTGAACCACTCACCTGAGTTTCGGGAGTGTAGCCTGCATCTGTTACTGCCAATGTATAAAGCAATGGCTTAAAAGTAGAACCTACCTGGCGCTTTGCAGTGGCATGATCAAACTTAAACCATTTGTAATTAATACCTCCTACCCATGCTTTTATTTCACCTGTTTTAGGATCCATTGCCACCAAAGAAGTTTGCAACAACTGCTTATGATATTTTATAGAATCGTAGGGTGTCATCACGGTATCCATTTCATGTTTATCATTTCCCCGCCACGAAAATATTTTCATCTTCACTGGCACCATAAAAGATTTTTTAATGTCTTCTTCATCCACATCCTCTGCTTTTAAGGCTTTCCATCTTTCAGAATATTTCATGGCAGCTTCCACAATATTATCCCTGCCCTTCCATAAGTTTTTTCTTATTTTAAAATAACTATCTAATTTTTTCTGCAGCACAGGCATGTGTTGCTCCACAGCTTCTTCGGCATATTTCTGCATACGGGAATCAATAGTAGTAAATACCTTGAGGCCATCCCTGTAAAGATTATAAGGATCGCCGGTACGTGGGTTAATGTTTTTAAGACTCCAGTCTTTTAGCACATCCAGCAATGCCCTGCGGTAATAAGGTGCAATGCCCGTGGCTTCATCTATCGGTTTATAATTTGTTATCAGTGGCTTGGCTTTTAGTTTGGTAGCTTCAGCTTCTGTAATAAAATGCTGGCGGGCTACGGCCATTTGGTTTATCACCGTATTCCTTCTGTCTATAGAACTTTTTTGATGGTGTACCGGTTCGTAACCATACCCTTTAAGCATACCTATTAATACAGCCGCTTCTTCTATTTTAAGATCTTTAGGT
>JBKJSJ010000227.1:0-3789 GCA_046595965.1 Ferruginibacter sp. | reverse complement strand
AAATGAAGGCAAATTCAGCCGCTATAATATTGGAGGTTACTTTGATGCAAGTGTAGATGTAACAAAAGATTTTTTATTGAATGCTACCGTGAGAGGCGAAAAATACAGTGATTTTGGGAACGCTTTTGTTTACAAACTTTCTTCCCGTGCAAAATTGGCCGGAGATAATTTAATACTTCGCGGTTCTATCTCTACTGGTTTTAGAGCTCCTACATTGCACCAGATTTATGCACAGTCAACGCAGGCGTCCTTTGCCGGTGGTACCATTGTTACGTCGGGATTATATAACAATAACAGCAAGCAGGCTTTCCTGCTGGGCATTCCAAAATTAAAAGCCGAAAAATCTACCAACTTCACCATTGGTGTGGGAGCAAAGCCTACAAAAAACCTGAGCTTAACACTTGACTACTATGATATCACCATAAAAGATAGGGTAGTGTACAGCTCCTCTATTTCATCTAATGATCCAACTACTGCTTTGTATAAAATTCTGAAGGCAGCAGATGTAGTAAGTGTACAGTTTTTTATTAACGGAATTAAGACACATACATCAGGGCTTGATTTTGTAGGTAATTATAAAAACATTGAATTAGGTAAAGGCAAACTCGGTGTAAACCTGGCTGCTAATTATCAAATAAAGAATGAAATTAAAGGCAGTCCTAAAACTCCTAAAGCAATTTCGGATGCAGGTTCTACTATTTTAAACGCCCAGATCATTTCTTTATTAACTGAAAGCCGTCCTAAGTACAAAGCGGTTTTAGGATTCGATTATGCGATCGACAAGTTTAGTGTAAATTTAAACAACACTTTATTTGGCCCTACAAAATTCCAGGATTTAGATAATGGAGGTAGCCAGATGAATAATATAAAGCAGGTTTTTAAATCAGCTGTTGTTACAGATTTAAACTTCGGTTATGCATTAACAGATAAAATATCGGCTTCTTTTACCGTTAATAATTTATTGAATGTATTGCCAAAATGGGATCTTGAATTAACAGGAAATTCTTCTGATCCAAATTATGCTGCTGCTAAGGCTACGCTTGCAAATGCTGCAGCTAAAAGTTTGCTGGAAGGTTTCTTAGCATTTAGTGGGCGCTATAGAATATTAGGTTACAATGGTTCTCAGTTTAGCCAGTTGGGTACTATGTTCCAGGCTTCATTGAATTTTAAATTTTAATAACCACTTATTTTAATTACAAAGGGATTGATTTTTAAAAAATCAATCCCTTTTATTATTGTTCAATCATTTTTTTTGTGCAATAAAAACCAATGTGTCAAAAGCATAAGAAGGTTTAGGTAAAACTTTTAAAATAGTAAAGCTACTCAACTCTAAAAATAACTGCATATCATCTTTACTAAAAGCCCGGAGTGTAGAATTTTCGTCAAATAATTTATTCTTTTTGCCATTGGGTAAATTTTGGTAATAAGTAGACAGCCAATCAAATGTCCATAACTGCTTAGGGTTATTAATCCATTTGCTTTCCCTGTAATATTCCTTTCCCTCAAAAACTGCTTTATGAATAAATGTTTTATCGCCTGCAATCATTTTCATAAAATGACTGGCATTTACAATATCAAAAACTACGATACCTCCCGGGTTTAAATTTTTATAAATACAATCTAAAGTTTTTTTTACATCCATATTAGATTTTAAATAACTGCTGGTGCGCCCGGTAAAAATACAAGCATCCACCTTGTGCGGAATTTTAAACTGCTGCATCTTGCCTTTTATAAAAAGTTGTCCGGATAATTTTTGTTTTGCACGCTGCAGCATAGATTCACTATAATCTAAGCCTATGTATTGATACGGATGTTGTAGCAATAGTTGTGCAAGGTTACCGGCACCACAACCAATTTCCAGCAGCGATTTTACTTTATACTGGTTTAATATTTTATGGTAATAATCATACTCCTGCGGATAGTTCATAAAACTACTGTACATGGCTTCATAAATATCTGCATGGTTGTCGTAAATATTTTTCATACTCCTAATGTAACGGATTCTGCTAAGTATATTATAATGGATGCTAATATTTTAATAGCTAAATTAAAATGGAGAGATGATAAAATTTATGACAGAAGGATTCTGTAAATGGCGGACTGAAGTAATGGGCTAATTTATAAATCAAATAGTATTAGTTTATATTGCCTGATTCATAAAAATTTGGGTAATTATAATTCTTTGAAGAAAAAACAGGGTATTAAAATCAGATAGATTGAAAGATCTTTTTATTCTCATCTATTTATCCTGGGCTATTTTATCCCTATTTAATTAATGATTACTTTTTTTAAGGCTTTATCGTAACTGGTGTACCAATGGGTATATATTGAAACAGTTCTTTCATTTCTGTATATTTTACAGAAACGCATCCATCTGTCCAGTTGTAGAAATTATCAACAGTCCATTCTTCTTCCGGCCGGGTGGCATGTATGGCAATGCCATCTCCAATGCGGGCTGCTTTTGGAATAATACCTTTTTGTTTGCGTTCCTTAAATCTTCTATAGCTTTCATCATTGGGATAATCGAGTAATAACTCTGGGCCCCATTTAGGATGAATCTTTTTTAAAACCACTTTAAAATTTCCGGTGGGTGTTCGTTTATCACCTTCCCGCATTTTATCGCTCAGGTCCCTGCTTCCAAATACAATTGGATAAGTGGCATACCAGCCTTCATCGTCAAAAACCTTAAGCTCATAATCGCTTTTATCTACAATAATATAATAAGGGTTCCGTGGTAGCCCCCCTAATTTTTTTACCGATGTTTTTTTAACCTGGCCTGTAGATATTAACCTGGCAGGCACAAATGCCATCAATAAAATAAGAGAAGAAAAAGCTGCCGAAGCAAGAAAGGGGTGTTTCATTTTTATAAAAAGATTTTTGCTTTAATGACAAACGTTATGCCATGATCAATTATTTTATACCTGTGCATAACATTAACAAGGCATAGTGAATTTCCAGATCTGGCAGCATTTCAAAGTTATCAAAGCAAGGTATAAGTACTTGTTAATGTTAAGCAGTTTTACCATCTTTTTGAAAGAAACCTATCGGGTATGCATTCTATTTTTTTTATGGCCAAATAAAATCTTTTATTCAGATGCTAACCGGGCATACCTGCAATAAAAAAACCTTCGTTGTAAATGAAATTATTTCATTTACAACGAAGGACTCTAAACATATTTTTATGAAGGATTTTACTATTTTAATCTAAACCTCTAACCCCCCCAACTTTCTAAACAATTCATTCTACCAGTTACTAAACCTAAACCCAATATTGTAGGGTTTTATATCCAGGCTGTGCTCATAAATTGATTTAGGACTGTAGCTTCCGTATAAACGCACAGGTCCAAGGCCCAGTTCTGCTATATAAGAAAGTTTAAACTGTTCCAGGTCGTACTCTCCTTTGTTCCTGTCTTTTCCACGCTCGGGGCTTTTTTGTTTATTGCGCTGGCTGTATAAATAACCGGCACTTGCACCCAGGCTTACACTAATTCCTTTTTTAGATGAGTGCGGATTAGTGGTAAAATTTATCATGAATGGCACCGTTAAATAATCTGCTGCCAGTTTATTTTTAGTAAATGAAATAGAATCTCTGAAAATAAACGGACTGTTGGTTTGCAAGCCTGCACTGTAAGGAATGGCACCGCTTTCTTTGTAGCTCAGCGATGATTTATAGCGATAGTTGTTCAGCTCAAGCCCCAGGCCATACTTAAGGTTTACGTGTTGTTTTATTAAACTAAGCCGCTGCATAAAAAACCAGATATTTACATTGATGCTTTTGCCGGTTCGTAA
>JBKJSJ010000156.1:0-8388 GCA_046595965.1 Ferruginibacter sp. | reverse complement strand
ATACTCCGCTTTTTCACCAGTAACTGCATAAGCCGCCTCTTTTTGTCCGGTTGCGACGAAGTCGGAATTGAAAAAATGCGAAGCAAATTTTTTCAAAGGTCAAAAAGCAGTGGCGGTGCAGTTACGCTGGCCGGCAGTGGAGGCAAAGCAATGACTTTAACAATGGTATAAATATTTAATGCGGTTCAATTCGTTCATTTGATATTGTATAGGTTAGCTGAGTTTTTGAGCAAGCCCTAATTACAATTGTTGGATAAAACTGGTTCAAGGTACAGTCCGCCTTAAACCTTGAAGAAGGTTATTTGCATTACCCAAATTTCCGTCACACTTATATAAAGTAAATGATATTTGCAGTTTTAATAAGCAGCCATAATGCCTTTTATACCGACTTCAAATAATAAAAGTTCCGTACCGGCATGGGGAAGCAATCTGGTTCCTGTCGGCATCCCTTAGATGTGGGACCAACTAATTTTTCCACATATCCCCCGCCCCCTTCCGTATCGGCACGGGCACACGTACGGTCTGGCGGGCTTTGAACCACTTAGTAAATCAAGATGCTATTAGAAGTATATCAGTATTATTTCCTGAATAATTTATGAAGGGTTTTTAAAAAAAATGCATTAAAAAACCGCACCCTTCTTACAATGATGCGGTTTTTTATGTATTCAATTTTCCTTTTAATTTACTTTAGCCAAATTAGCTTGTGTAATCATTTTATTAATAATTTTCACTGATTCATCTATGTAGATATCTTCACTGCGCACTTTAAGCCATTGTTTGCTACGGTCTGTTTTTTCTTTGCTGGTATCTGATGATCCATTATCCGCAATTAAATATTTCATATCCATTCCCTTGGGCAGTTTATATGCTTCTTCTATTTGCTTGTAAACAGCCTTAAGTTGTTTTTGATCTTCCCTGAACTGCACAATATTTAAAGAGTATTGTTTATCATTATTTTTCTCCAGCCACTGCACATTGGTTTTAATTTTTCCAAATGCAGTACTATTATTTACTTCGTCTTTGGCACTGCTGATGATGGCATCTGTGCTGAAAGTACTTGTCCATTTTTTATAATTAGCCTGGCTTATCTCATCCCATTTAAGGGCATCTGGATTATCTTTTTCTCTAAATTTAAGATATTCCAGCCTGTCTGGTAGCACCAGATCCGGCACTACACCTCTCAATTGAGTAGCTCCTCCACTAATTCTGTAAAACTTCTGCAGGGTAAGTTTTACAGTACCCAGGTCATCGGCTTTGGCTGTACTAAACAAATTATTTTCGCTTTGTGGGTTCAGGGGAATATTGCGCTGCACAGTTCCTTTTCCATAAGTAGAAGTACTGCCAATTATAATTCCTCTTTTATAATCCTGTATGGCAGCAGCAAAAATTTCAGATGCTGATGCACTCGTTTCATCTACCAGAACCGTTAAAGGTCCATCATACTGTACTGTTCTGTCCCTGTCATCTAATATTTTAGCTTTATCTCCCCTGCCTTTTACCTGGCATACTGGCCCGTCTTCTATAAATAATCCTACCATCTGCACCACATCATACAAAGAACCGCCACCATTGCCTCTCAGGTCAAGCACAATGCCATCTACTTTTTCTGCTTTCAGTTTCTCCAGTTCTTTAGCCACATCATCTGCACAACGGGCACCTTTGGGGTCTTCAAAATTTGCATAGAACTCAGGCAGATAAATATAACCGATTTTATTTGGTCCATTTATAATAGAAGATTTTACAAATACTTCTTCCAGTTTTACATCATCCCTAAGTAAGGAAATTACTTTTATGCTGCCATCCATTTTGCGAATAGTCAATCTTACTTCCGAACCTTTTTCAGCACCACGGATAAGTTTTACTGCATCCGTTACCGCATAGCCTGTTACATCTACCGGCTCTTGACTGCCCTGTGCCACTTTTACAATTTCATCGTTTTCTTTAAGTTCACCATTTTTCCAGGCAGGGCCTCCACCTACAAGACTGGCAATTTTTATTTTTCCATCATCTTCTTTCAATTGTGCTCCTATGCCAAAAAAGCTTCCTCTCATAGACTCATTAAAAGTGCGCAAATCTATAGGTGGAAAATAAGAACTATGAGGATCCATTGTGGTGGTAATGGCATTTACAAATGTGCTGAAGTTTTCGTCGTTGGTTTCCCGATTCTTACGGGTGGCCATGTACCGGTCTATCTGCCTGCGCACCTGATCCCGTGCTTCTCTTTCCAGGGTACTATCTGCCTTGAGCACAAAATCTTTTTTACCTTTATTTTTTTCTCTTTCATCCTGTGCTGCTGCGTACTTATCCAGCACCGCATACTTTACGCTTTTTCTAAGTATTTCAAAACGGTCTTTTTCTGTTTTAGGAAAAAGCCTGTTTTTAGCATCCATTTCCACCGTTTCGTTTACTGTAAAATCAAATGGCTTAGCCATAATTTCTTTATACTCAAGGGCTACCTCCTCCAGGCGCTTCAGGTAAATAGTATTGGCTGCAAAAAATGATTCAACCGCAGATCCATGAATTTCATCATCTACCATGGTTTCATATTTCTTTAATGCATCTACATCCGACTGCAGGAGAATGTTTTTATCTCCATCCAGTTCTTCAATAAATTTTTTAAATACTTCTTTACTAAAACTATCATCTATTTTCTGGGGACTGTAGTGCCCTTCTTCCAAAAGGATGCCTACGTTTCTAAGTATCCTGGAATACCTGCTTTTAGGATTATCGTCCTTATCATTTTTTCCCTGCGACTGAAAGGCAAGAAAAAAGCTGGCAGCGGTAAGCACCAGTACTACCGGAATAAATTTTTTGCTCATAATAAAGGCTGCAATTTTTTGCATATTGTAAAAATAACGTAAAAACTATGTTGCACGCTTTTAAAAAACGAAGCTTTGCGACTAATATTTTGTTAAACAGGCTTTTTGGAAATGATTAAGGACAAACGGCAGGAGAAAATAAAACTTACCCACATAATTGAAATCCATTTTGGGAAGTTAAGCTGAGGGATGCAAGCCTGTGAATATTTGCTGACACTATTCTTTTCGCTCAAGCCCACATGGCTGATAATTATTTCCGCTCCGGTTGTTAATTTACAAAATAATATCTGTCTTTTATTAATCTATTGCTTCTAACAAATTACATCCGCATCTTCTACTCTTCTTACTTTAATATCAATTTAACATCTTTTTGAAATACCGGAATTAGGGATTGTATTGGCATGTTGAGTCAGATGCTTTGCCTCGTGGGTTTTAACAAGTGGCGAAATAAATGCTGTTCTTTTATTTAAAATCTTTTTCTTCCACCGATTCGTTTATTACCATCTCTATAATTTTGGCCTCATGCAACTTCCCATTATCTCCAAATTTCATTTCGGTATAATGCGTAAGCTGGCCTGTTTTTTTATAAGCCATAAATAAAAATGTAAAAAAATCTTTTTTATTTACATTCAGAATTTTTTCATCTTTTAAAAGTAAAAAACTGCTTTTACTGTAATACAGGTATTTAACCAGCCCGTTTACCAAAGTTGCTTTTATTTTGTAGCATAACTCATTCAACACTTTTTCCTGCCCCACAAGATTAATTCTCCATAAAGCTGTATCAATATAGTCAAGTTCGTTTACTATATTTTTCTTAAAGGCCTTGTCTTTATTATCTTCTGCATCCTGTTTCTTCTTTTTACCGTTTACAATTTCATAACCGTTCTTACCATCAAACCAACTTTGATAAACAATCCTGTTATTATTTACTATCTGAAAAGAACCCTTATTTGGCAACATTTCTTTTACAATCCAATTTACTTCTATTCCATCCATACTGGTTTTAGTGTTTGTATAAAGGGTCTTAATGGATTGTAAATATTCTTTTCCTCCCTGGGCATCAATAGCTCTATTTATAATTGCATAAGCATTCAGGCTGTCGTTAACCTGGCAGAAGGTCGTTTGCCAAAAACAACAAATAAATAAAATAGTTAAGCTGATTATGTTTTTCATTAAATTAATTCTTTTCAGATGCCGGGTTGTTGCTGCTTTAGAATGATAAATATAAAAACATAATGATGAACTCCCCGCAATTTTTTGCTGCCTAAACCTACATGGTCCCGCAGCGGAGCCAGGAAGGCGGCAGAACTTATAGGTTTTTTGTAAATTAATTGCTGGCTTTATCCAACTTTTTTAAACCAGCACTATCTTCTTTTTCTTTTTGAAATCTTTTAAACAGATCCAGCTTAAACTGGATATTTCCATCACTGCCGGGCTGCCCACGC
This sequence comes from Ferruginibacter sp., assembly GCA_046595965.1. Taxonomy (GTDB): domain Bacteria; phylum Bacteroidota; class Bacteroidia; order Chitinophagales; family Chitinophagaceae; genus Ferruginibacter. The sequence goes on along the minus strand of JBKJSJ010000156.1, from coordinate 4,124 downwards.
AGAAAAATTCCCCTGCCTCCTTTTTTATCTACACCAATATTTTCCGGCTTATAATCATCGGCCCTTTTTTTAAGATTGCTAAAGGGCACCTGTATGCTGATGTCAGTATTGCCTCGGGGGCTGTATAAACCTTCTACAAAAAAACTCAGCACAGAACTCTGCACTTCCATGCGATTTATTTTTATTTCTCCTTTGTTTATCTCTAGTTTATTCTTTAATTCAGCAAACGATACATTTTCAAAATCCCTTTTTTTAAAAATAATATTTTGTATTTTTTTTAAAGGCTCAAAATTATTCAACGCACCTTTTTTTAAAGAAAAATCAACTACCCCCATGGAAGAAGCTGGTAGAACTTGCCCGTTGTCGTTAATATCAATATTTACGTTAGCATTGGCGGTTAATATACCTTCCAGATTTTTATCAGTAATGGCATCCTGGTCAAAGTTGTTAAAAGCAGCTAATACTTTTTGCACATTTACATTTTGCAGATCCGCTGTAACAGAAGCCTTGTGCCGGTTATTTAGAATGTTTATTAATTGCCCCTTCATAGCCATGCTGCCACCAGCAAGGTTCATACTTACTCTATCCAATACATACCTATCCTGCAAGATAGTAATTCCAGCCTGCAGGTTGTTTCCACTGAATTTTTTGTACAATAAATTATCTGCTTTTAAATCTACTTCTATCCGGCTTTTTTCCAGAAGGTCGTCTATTTTGTTTGACAGACTTCCTAATTGATTTTTTTGCACAGATTTTACAGGTGTCCTGGATTTTAATAAATAGGTAAAAGATTCCAGGTTTAGTTTAGGTGAATAGATGTTATAATAAATGCTTACTTTATTGGGGTCGGAGTTCATTAAAGTAAGTGCATTGTTAGCAGTTCCATTCATTATTATTTTATTATCAAGCACATTGCATTGAATGTTTTCTATCACCACATTTGAGTTTTTAAAATGCAGTAATCCTGATACATCCGTCATGAGTACATTGCGTGGGTTGTACATTAATTTTCCATTTTTAAATTGGATGCTCCCGTTTAAAAATGAATTAGTGTTGTTGTTTCTTTCTACCGGGCCTTTATAGTTTAGTGTTACTTCTCCATTGCCCGATACAAGTTTTACTGACTCAGAATTTACTACCTCATTTAAAGAGGTCAACGGGAATGCGGAATGAAGATCGCAGGTAAGCTGTGGAATAAAAAGGTTTAATATTTCTATAGACTTTGAAGTTACTTTTAATCCATGCCAGTCACCAGAAAAATTGCTGACGCTGATAATACTGTTAGGATCTTTGCGTGGCAGGCCTGCAGTAACTTCATTTTTATAATACCCGGAAAAACTGGCATGATCAAAATCCATAAACAAGGTTTTGAGGCTGGCATCCCTTACCTGCCAGCGGGCAACTATATAAGGTTCTCCCCCTTTTAACGGGCCATACAAAGAAGCTTCTGCATTAATAGGGCTGCTCACAGATACTTTAGACAGGGAGCTATCTATCCGCCGGGGCAATAATTTTTTCACATCTTCATACAACACATTTTTTGAATTTATTTTAAGTGTGAATCCCGGATTTTTATCTCCCAGGTCAAAGCTGCCTGTGAGGTTATAGGGATGACCTGACAATGCTACTTCAATATTTTTAAAACTGAGCACCTGTGATTTTTTTCCATACAGCATTTCAAACTTACCGGCAAAAGTGGCTTCTTTTAAAAAGGTACCCTTGGGCACATTAAAGGCAATGCTCTTTACAATTATATCTGCCCTGGTATCCATCTGCAAATTATCTCCATCATTGTCAAGTGCTATTTTAAGTTGCTTTACATAAACATCATGAAATTTATCTTTCTTTAAATCCAGTAAAGTTATCCGCACCTGCTGTAGTAAAATATTTTTAAGCGTAATATTTTTGTTTGTTTTTTTAGGGCCACCGGCAGGATCTTTTTTTGATTGCAGTAAATATGCATTGCTGTATCCTGTGCTATCGGTAAATAGAAAAATACTTCCCTGTTTTATTTTTATTCCGTTTAAAGGAGATTTACCCCGGATGAGATTTAGAATGCTGAGGTTTATAAAAAAATTCTTTGCTGTAAAAAAAGTATGTTTATGTATTGGGAAGAGCGTATCCGTTATTGAAATATCATCTACCTGCACGGCAATCCGTGGAAAAGATTTAAAAAAACTGATGTCTGCATTTTTAATTTTTACATCTCCATTCAGGTTGTCGCTTATTTCGCTGGTAACCTGTGCTATTATTTTTTTCTTATTGGCGGTAACATAAATATAGGCAAGCCCATAAAGAACTACTGCACACAGCAGTACTATCTTTAATAGCTTTAAGGCTAAAGGAAAATATTTTTTCAAAGTTTAATAGATGAACAGTTATTAAATATACCGGAGCAAAATATCCGGAAACGTTTTTTTTTAAATGATTTTAATGGCACTATTTCTTAATTTACAAGCTTAAATAAAACGAATGCATGAAACTTCAATTTTATACCATTGGTAAGCCGCACGAAAGTTTTTTAAAAGAAGGTATAGAATTATTTACCAAACGCATCAGCCATTATTACCCTGTGCAGTGGATCATTATTCCTATGCCAAAAAATGCAGGAACCCTTAGCGAAACAGACTTAAAACAAAAAGAAGGAGAAGCCATTTTAAGCCTAATTAAAAAAGACGATTATTTAGTATTGCTCGATGAAAAAGGCAAACTCTTTAAAAGCGAAACACTGGCAACATTTATAGAACAAAGAGCAAATGAAGCCGAAAAGAATATCATCTTTTTAATTGGTGGTGCTTATGGTGTAAGCAATGCCATATTACAAAGAGCCAATTATACATGGAGTCTTTCACCCCTGGTTTTTCCACATCAAATGGTACGCTTAATACTTACCGAACAAATTTATCGTGCCTGCACTATTATTAAAAATGAAAAATACCATCACCAGTAAAAAACGTTTAACGTTTTACGTTTAAACTTTTAAACTACTAATTCACCCTTTTCCACATTTGGGTAGCATCTTGCCCACTTGCGTTTCTTCCGGTAAGTCTTATCTCATTGTTGTTTATAACATAAATTTTTGCGGGCTGATAATTAAAACCGCTACAGCCACTCACCAGGTTGCTGATGGTAAATCCACCGGCATTGTCGGGAGTAATGGCTTTCCAGGTTACATCATTTACTCTTAAACAATTTCCCGTACCTGCCAGGTACGTTATCATGCCCTCAGATACCAGCGGAGCCACGGTTACCGTACTGCCTACTAAAACATTATCGGGTACATTACTGTTTAGTTGCCACTTACCTGTTAGCGTAAATGCAGAGCCTGTCGTATTGGTTGCTTTCTGCAGTGCTTCGCAACTAAATAATGTTATGGCTGTGAAAATAAGAGCCAAACTTTTTAATGATTTCATATTATGTTGGTTTAGATATATAAATTTTCAAAAAACGTACCAATAAAAAATAAAGGATTTTTATAGGATTGTAAGCTTCATTTAACCTGTAGCAGTTGCAAAGTTTATTTTACTTAGTTTTGAAAAAAAACTCTCTGCATGAACTTTACTGAAACCCCTATCACCATCATCCTCATTGCCATCAATGTTATTTTTTCTGTTATCGGTTTATCCAATGCAGATATGATGAACAAAACTATTGGCTGGCCTTACTATACCAAAAGAGAAAATCAATACTACCGTTTTATTACGTCAGGTTTTTTGCACGGAGACTGGATGCATCTTTTTTTCAATATGTTTACGCTCTATTTTTTTGGAAGAAATATTGAATTGCTATTTACAGAATATGGACTGGGTGGCAATATTGCCTACCTCGTTTTGTATTTCCTGGCATTGGTTGTTGCCGATATTCCGAGCTATATAAAAAACCAGGATAACGTGGCATACCGGTCCCTGGGTGCATCTGGTGCAGTGTCGGCAGTGGTGTTTGCTGCCATCGTATTCAGCCCCTGGAGCAGCATTTATTTGTATGGCGCTATAAAAATTTCTGCAGCGGTTTATGCAGTGCTATACATTGTTTATTGTGTGTATATGGGTAAACAGCAAAACGACAATGTAAATCATGATGCACATTTATGGGGCTCACTCTTTGGTCTTGCATTTACACTGGCA